>NZ_JACBIU010000068.1:0-1051 GCF_013839555.1 Nocardia sp. GTS18
GTGGAGGCGATGTGAGGGGCGTTCTGTGCGCGCGTGGGTGTCGATGGCGCCGAGATCGAGCGCGCCGGGAGGTCCGTGGTCTCGGCGGTCGGGGGTGAGTGTGAGGTGGGTGGTGGCGCGGCGAGTGGTCATGATCGCGCTTGCCGGTAGAGGTTGTCGAGGACCTGGGGCCAGCCGGTTTGCCAGAAGGAGGGGAGGTCGGCGGTGACGGCTACGGGGCGCTGGGCTGGAGAGAGCAGGTGCAAGAGGAGAGGGGCGCGGCCGTCGGCGAGGGTGGGTGGGGTGGTCCAGCCGAAGATTTCCTGGACCTTCACCGCGAGGACCGGCTGGTCGGCGCTGTAGTCGACGCGGACGCGGCTGCCCGAGGGGACCTCGAGGCGCTCGGGGGCGAGGTCGTCGAGGCGGGCGGCTTCGGGCCAGGGCAGGAGGCGGCGCAGGGCAGTTCCCGCATCGATGCGGGCGAGGTCGGCGCGGCGACGGGCGGTGGCGAGTTCGGGGCCGAGCCAGGAGTCGAGGTCGGCGAGGAGGGCGGCGTCGTCGACATCGGGCCATGGTGTGCCGAGCGTGCGGTGCAGGAAAGCGAGGCGATCGCGCAGGTTGCGCGCGTCGTCGGACCAGCGGAGCAGGCCGACCCCTTCCGCGCGCAGCCCCTCGCACAACGCCGCGCCCACCAACGCCGAATCCGGTTCACGCAGCGGCTTTTCGGACAGCACGATCGCACCCAACCGCTCGACCCGCCGCGCGATCACATCCCCGCCGTCCCACCGCACCTCCTCCCGCACGCTGACCAGCCCAGGCGCCGCCTCCCGCGCTAAATCCTCAGAAGCGATGGCCGCCAGCCGAATTCGGCCCTCCGCCCGCCCCGGATCTCGATCCGCCACGGCAACAGCCAACCACTCCGCCGCCACCAGCCCGGACCCCGCAGGCAACGAAACCGCCGTCCCACCCGCCATCAAATACGACCCCGACCCACTCCCCCGCCGCCGCGCCAACCGCTCCGGCTGCGCCAACGCGATCATCAACGCCACCCCTTCTTCGAGCACCCCCACAC
>NZ_JACBIU010000006.1:0-195476 GCF_013839555.1 Nocardia sp. GTS18
CGCCGCTAGCGTTCGTCCTGAGCCAGAATCAAACTCTCCGTTGAAGACTCTCAACCACACCCCAAAGGGTGTAATCAGAAATATCTAACTAGAGTCCGAAAAATCTAGCAAAGCGAACACCAGCAAAAAAGATTCGCTGTTGTTCAAAATGTCCAACCTCCCACGACCGGGGGGTACGCGAAGGCTGGAACCAATAAAAATATTGGCACTGACATTCATCGACACACTATTGAGTTCTCAAAGAACACACGCACACACTTCCGACCCGACGATCAGTCGAGGTTTCGGTGAGGCAAGGGTTCGTACTGTAGTCCAAGCAACCCACCGGACGCAAATCCGGTCAAGCCCTGAACACGCAATCAGTCAGGCGCTCATCGTACTACCTCGTGTCTCAGCGGGGCTGAGTCGGTGTCCGTGTCGCTCTGACTCGAACTAAGTTACGTGCCGCCAAACACGAAGTCAAATCGGCTGGTCAGCAGGCTATTTCGGCGTACCGACACGCTCGACCTGTCCACCGAGGGCTTGCATCTGCTCGACGAACTTGGGGTAACCGCGGTCGATGTGGAACACGTCGTGCACTTCGGTGACGCCGTCGGCGACCAGACCCGCCAGCACCAGGCCGGCGCCGGCACGGATGTCGGAAGACCACACCGGGGCGCTGGACAGGCGCGGGATGCCGCGGACCACGGCGTGGTGACCGTCGGTGCGGGCGTCGGCGCCGAGGCGGATCATCTCCTCCACGAAACGGAAACGGGCCTCGAAGACGTTCTCGGTGATCATCGAGGTGCCGTCGGCGATGGCGGCCAGGCCGATGGCCATCGGCTGCAGATCGGTCGGGAAACCCGGGAACGGGAGCGTCGCGAAGTTCACCGCACGCGGACGCTCCGGCTGCACCACACGGAAACCGTTGGGCTCGTAGGAGATTCGCGCACCGGCGGAACGTAGCTTGTCCAGCACCAGGGCCAGGTGCTTCGGGTTCACCCCGGTGACGCGCACATCACCGGTGGTCATCGCGGCCGCGATCCCCCAGGTGGCGGCGACGATGCGGTCACCGATCACCCGGTGCGTGGTTGGCCGAAGGCTCTTGACGCCCTGCACGGTGAGCACCGAGGAACCGGCACCGTCGATCCGCGCACCCATCTGCGTGAGCATGGTGCACAGGTCGACGATGTCGGGCTCGCGTGCGGCGTTGTCGATGACCGTCTCGCCCTCGGCGAGCACCGCCGCCATCAGGATGTTCTCGGTGGCGCCCACCGACGGGAAGTCGAGCCGGATCCGCGCGCCCTGCAGCTCCTCGGCCTTGGCGACCACACATCCGTGCTCGATCTCGCTGGTCGCACCCAGCAGACGCAGACCGGCCTGATGCATATCGAGCGGACGCGAACCGATCGCGTCACCGCCGGGCAGGGCAACGACCGCGCGCTTACAACGAGCCATCAACGGACCCAGCACACACACCGAGGCGCGGAACTGGGTGACCGCCGGAAAGTCCGCGTGGTACTTCGGCTCCGCCGGGGTCACGATCGTCACGACCGATCGGTCACCGCTCTCGTCGTCGGAGATCGTCACATCACAGCCGAGGCCGCGCAGCACCTCCGCCATCAGCGGGACATCGAGGATGTCGGGACAGTTGGTGATGGTGGTTGTGCCTTCGGCCAGCAACGACGCGGCCATCAGCTTCAGCACGCTGTTCTTCGCGCCGCCGACCGCGACCTCGCCGACGAGCTGATTACCGCCGGAGACCAGAAACCGTTCGCTCACCCCGCCAGCTTATCGACCGATGCGCCACGACACGCCCCCCTGTCACCAAACCGGCTCGATCGGGCCGGAACTCGTGACCGCCGAGCCGCTTTCGCGCTAGCGTCCACCGCCCGGTTGCCACAGCACGTCACCTTCGGGATTGGTGTAGCGGCTGAGGATGAACAGCAGGTCCGACAGACGATTGAGGTATTTCGCGGGCAGCACGCTCGTGTCGTCGGGGTACGCGGCGACCGCGGCCCAGGCCGATCGTTCGGCGCGGCGGGCAACCGTACGTGCGGTGTGCAACAGCGCGGCCAACGGCGTGCCGCCGGGCAGGATGAACGAATTCAGGGGCGCGAGAGACTCGTTGAACTCGTCGCACCACGCCTCGAGCCGGTCGATATAGGACTGGGTGATGCGGAGCGGCGGGTACTTCGGGTCGGCCACGATCGGGGTCGACAGATCCGCGCCCGCGTCGAAAAGGTCGTTCTGGATCTGGCGCAGCACCGACAGGATCTCGGGTGCCGGCGTACCGAGGGCAACCGCGACACCGAGCGCGGCATTGGCCTCGTCGCAATCGGCGTAGGCGACCAGGCGCGCGTCGGTCTTGGCGACCCGGGAGAAATCGCTCAGGCCCGTTGTTCCGTCGTCACCGGTTCGGGTGTAGATCCGGGTGAGGTGGACCGACGATCGTGGCTGCGAGTCGTCCGGCATCTCAGATCGGGCCCTTTCGCTTGGCACGGTCCGACGGCCGCGACTCCATCCATGACAGAAAAGCCGCCATCGATCCGCGGTCGAGTGCCAATTCGAAGCTGGCGTGCGGGTCGGTGACGGCTACCACGACGATGTCGTCGGTCATGATGTCGAACTCGTCGCCCTGGGGATGCCTGCGTTCGACGATTTCGAGGCCCTGACGGTGAATCGTGCTGTCCGGGCCGAATTTGAGGCTGGTGAGTTTGAAGAAGACGAGCCGGTCCTCGTCGTAGCGGATGAGGCCGTGCCGCCAGCCCTGGCCGCCGCGCGCGGGCAGTACCCGCAGCAGCGCGGCCGTCCCACCACGACGCAGCATGACCAGCCGATAGGTGGAAGCGCCTGCGATGAACACGAGCGTCAGCACCAGAATGATCAGGAGAACCATCCCGGTTTGCAATGCCGTACGCCCTTTCGCTCCACTCGGGTGCCGTGGACACCCCTGTCATATTCAATCACGGGCGCCCGAAACGGTTCCGCCCGGATCCGCCATCCGCCGGATATAACACTGCCGGCGGTGAACTCCAGGAGTTCACCGCCGGCAGTGTTCGTGTCGCTGTACAGCGATCAGGACGCCGTAGTCGCCTCGACGGCCCGGACCTGACCCTGCGCCGCGCGCAGCTGCGCCTCGTCGGCATCCGCGTCGGCGAGCACCTTACGTGCCGCGTCGACATCGACCTCGCCCGCGAGATCGGCCGACTCGGCCAGCACGCGAACGGTATCGGCGGTCACCGAGAAGAAGCCGCCGTGCACCGCGGCGACGATCCGCTCACCCTCGGTCGGCACGATGGTCACCGTGCCGCCCTCGACGAGCTGACCGAGCAACGGCTCATGGCCCGCCATGATGCCGATCTGCCCCTCGGTGGTCTGCGCGCTGACGAACGAAGCCTGGCCGGACCAGAGCTTACGTTCGACAGCCACGAGATCGACCGTCATCGTCCTGGAAGTGGACTCTGCCATCGTTGACTACTTTCCGGCGATCTTCTTCGCAGCGGCCTCGACGTCGTCGAGTCCACCGCAGGAGTTGAACGCCTGCTCCGGGAAGTGGTCGAACTCGCCCTTGCAGACCCGGTCGAAGTCGTCGATGGTCTGCTCCAGCGGCACGACCGAGCCCGGCTGACCGGTGAACTTCTCGGCCACGATGAAGTTCTGGCCGAGGAACTTCTCCAGACGACGGGCACGGCCGACGAGGACCTTGTCCTCTTCGGAGAGCTCGTCCATACCGAGGATGGCGATGATGTCCTGCAGCTCCTTGTACTTCTGCAGGATCCGCTTGACCTCGTTGGCGACCCGGAAGTGGCGCTCGCCGACGATCGAAGCCTCGAGGATACGAGAGGTCGAAGTCAGCGGGTCGACGGCCGGGTAGATGCCCTTCTGCGAGATCGGGCGCGAAAGCTCGGTCGTCGCGTCGAGGTGGGCGAAGGTGGTCGCCGGCGCCGGGTCGGTGTAGTCGTCGGCGGGGACGTAGATCGCCTGCAGCGAGGTGATCGAGCGACCACGGGTCGAAGTGATGCGCTCCTGGAGCTCACCCATCTCGTCCGCCAGCGTCGGCTGGTAACCCACGGCCGAAGGCATACGACCCAGCAGGGTCGAGACCTCGGAACCGGCCTGGGTGAAACGGAAGATGTTGTCGATGAAGAGCAGCACGTCCTGGTGCTGGACATCGCGGAAGTACTCCGCCATGGTCAGCGCGGACAGGGCCACGCGCATACGCGTGCCCGGCGGCTCGTCCATCTGGCCGAAGACGAGGGCGGTGTCCTGGAGGACGCCCATCTCTTCCATTTCCAGGTGGAGGTCGGTGCCCTCACGGGTACGCTCACCGACGCCCGCGAACACCGAGGTGCCGGAGAACTCGCGAGCGATACGGGTGATCATCTCCTGGATCAGCACGGTCTTGCCGACACCGGCACCACCGAACAGACCGATCTTGCCGCCCTTGACGTACGGGGTGAGCAGGTCGATGACCTTCACACCGGTCTCGAGCATCTCGGTCTTACCCTCGAGCTGATCGAAGCTCGGGGGCTTGCGGTGGATGCCCCACTGCTCGCCGTCGCGGCCGAGGCCGGGCGAGTCGAGGCAGTCACCGAGGGCGTTGAACACGTGGCCCTTGACGATGTCACCGACGGGCACCGAGATCGGCTTGCCCGAGTCGGTGACGCTCGCGCCACGGACCAGGCCGTCGGTCGGCTGCATCGAGATGGTGCGCACGATGTTGTCGCCGAGGTGCTGGGCGACCTCGAGGGTGAGGGTCTTGGCCACCGACGCGAGCTTGATGTCGGTGTTCAGAGCGTTGAACAGCTCGGGAATGGCGCCACGCGGGAACTCGACGTCCACGACGGGGCCGATGACACGGACGACGCGGCCGGCGGTTTCGCCCGCCTTCTTCGCGTTGTCCTGAGTGACAGCTGCGGTCATTAGATTGGTTCTCTTCCTGCGCTTCTAGTCGCGGTCCGAGCTCGACGCCAGCGCGTTCACGCCGCCGACGATTTCGCTGATTTCCTGCGTGATCTGGGCCTGACGCACCGAGTTCGCCTCGCGCTGGAGCACACTGGCCAGCTCGTTGGCGTTGTCGGTCGCCGCCTTCATTGCGGTGCGCCGAGCCGCGGACTCGGATGCCGCTGCCTCGAGCAACGATGCGTAGATTCGCGTGTTGACGTACTTGGGCAGCAGAGCACCCAGCAGCACGTCGGCGTCCGGCTCGAACTCGTACTGCGCCGAGACAACCACGTTCGGCGAGTCCGACATGATGTCGTCGCCGAGCTCGTAGTTCTCGTCGACGAAGCTGACCTGGATCGGCGCCAGGCGGCGCACCTCCGGAGTCTGGGTCAGCATCGAGACGAACTTGGTGTACACGATGTGCAGCTCGTCGACACCCGCCATGGTCCCGCCGCTGAGCGCCGGAACCTCACCGTCGGAGCCGGCCATGAAGGCCTCGACCAGGTGCTGGCAGGCGGCAGACGCATCGGTGTACTTCGGCTGCTGCGAGAAACCGGTCCACGACGCCTGGAACGGGCGGTTGCGGAACTTGTAGTACGTGAGGCCCTTGTTGCCCATCACGTACAGCACCGGTTCCTTGCCCTCGCCACGCAGGGTGGTCATGAGCTCCTCGGCGCGCTTGAGCACGTTGGAGTTGTAGCCACCACACATACCGCTGTCGCTGGTGATCACCAGGACAGCGGCCCGCCGGGCGTTGGGACGCTCGGTCAGCAGCGGGTGCGACAGGTTCTTCGAGGCGCTGGCCAGCTCACCGAGGACCTTGGTGATCTCCTCGGCGTACGGCTTGGCGGCCGCGACCCTGGCCTGGGCCTTGGAAATTCGCGAGGTCGCGATCAGTTCCTGAGCCTTGGTGATCTTCTTGATCGAATTCACACCACGAATGCGGGAGCGCAATTCGCGCAAACTTGCCACTACGATTCACTCCCTTCATTCGCCGTATCGATAGTTGCCGACATCAGTGCTGACCCGGCTTACTTGTCGACGTGCTTGCGGGTGACCGACAGCGACTCGACCTCTTCGTGGTCCAGGTCGCCCGCGGCGGCCTCGTTCACGACGCGGCTGCCGTCCGAAGCAAGGAAGCCCTGCTTGAACTTGTCGGTCTCGGACTTGATCGCCTCGGCGGCCTCGCCGTCGAGCGGCTTCTTGCCACCCTCCAGCGCGTCGAACGACGACTGGGTCACGCTGTGCAGGTGCTCGAGCAGCTCGGTGGTGAAGCGACGCACGTCGGCGACCGGAACCGAGTCGTAGTAGCCGGCGTCGACCAGGTAGATCGAGATGACCTGATCCTCGACGGCGACCGGGGAGTACTGGTTCTGCTTGAGCAGCTCCACCCAGCGGGCACCACGCTCGAGCTGGGCCAGCGAAGCGGCGTCCAGATCGGAGGCGAAGGCGGAGAACGCCTCCAGCTCGCGGTACTGGGCCATTTCCAGACGCAGCGAACCGGCGACCTTCTTCATGGCCTTGGTCTGGGCGGCGCCACCGACACGGGAGACCGAGGTACCGACGTTGATCGCCGGGCGGACACCCTTGTTGAACAGGTCGGACTCGAGGAAGACCTGACCGTCGGTGATGGAGATGACGTTGGTCGGGATGAACGCCGAGACGTCGTTGGCCTTGGTCTCGATGATCGGCAAACCGGTCATCGAGCCGCCACCCATCTCGTCGGACAGCTTCGCGCAACGCTCCAGCAGACGGGAGTGCAGGTAGAAGACGTCACCGGGGTACGCCTCGCGGCCCGGCGGACGACGCAGCAGCAGCGAGATGGCGCGGTAGGCCTCGGCCTGCTTGGTCAGGTCGTCGAACACGATGAGAACGTGCTTGCCCTGGTACATCCAGTGCTGGCCGATGGCCGAACCGGTGTACGGAGCCAGCCACTTGAAGCCGGCGGAGTCGGAGGCCGGGGCCGCGACGATGGTGGTGTACTCCATCGCGCCGTGCTCCTCGAGCGCGGTCTTGACGCCCGCGATGGTGGAGCCCTTCTGGCCGATCGCGACGTAGATGCAGCGGACCTGCTTGGTCGGGTCGCCCGACTCCCAGTTCGCCTTCTGGTTCAGGATCGCGTCGACGGCGACGGCGGTCTTGCCGGTCTTGCGGTCGCCGATGATCAGCTGACGCTGGCCGCGGCCGATGGCGGTCAGCGCGTCGATCGCGGTGATACCGGTGGCCAGCGGCTCCTCGACCGGCTGACGCTCCAGCACGGTCGCGGCCTGCAGCTCCAGCACGCGGCGGTCGTCGGCTTCGATCTCGCCCAGGCCGTCGATCGGCTGGCCGAGCGGGTTGACGACGCGACCGAGGAACTTGTCACCGACGGGAACCGACAGCACGTCGCCGGTGCGGCGGACCTGCTGGCCCTCCTCGAGCGAGGCGTACTCGCCGAGGATGACGGCACCGATCTCGGTGTCCTCGAGGTTCAGCGCGACGCCGAGGACGCCGCCCGGGAACTCGAGCAGCTCGTTGGCCATCGCCGACGGCAGACCGCTGACGTGCGCGATGCCGTCGCCGGTGTCGGTCACGAGGCCGACTTCTTCGATGGAGGTTTCCGGGGTGTAGCTCTGGGTGTAGCTCTCGATCGCGCTACGGATCTCGTCGGAGGAGATCGTCAGCTCCGCCATGTTGTTCCTGCTCTCGCTGTGGTCTCGAATGTCGGGGGTTGAAGAAGAACTGCGAAGGTGGCGTCCTGGTCAGGACATCGCGCGGCGCAGCTTCTCCAGTCGGCCGGTGGCGCTGCCGTCGATGACGTCGTCTCCGACGCGCACGACGACGCCGCTCAGCAGCGTCGGGTCGACCTGCACGTGCACGGTGACCGCCTTGCCGTAGATCCGCTGTAGGGAAGCCGCCAGCTTCTCCTTCTGCTGATCGTTCAGCGTGACCGCGGCGTGCACATGGGCGACGATCTGGTCACGACGGGCCGCCGCCAGATCGGACAGGGCGTCGAAGGCGACGCCGATGTTGTTGGTCCGCAACCGGACGACGGCCTGCTCGGCCAGCGCAACGGTGACCGGCTCGGCCTTACCGTTGAGCAGCCGCTCGATCAGCTCACGCCGCGCCGAGGCGGGCTTGCCGTGATCGGACAGTGCCTGCTCCAGCTGCGGGTTGTCGGCGATGATCCGGCCGAGCCGGAACAGCTCGTCTTCCACCGCGTCGAGCCGGCCGCCGTCGGCGGCGGACTCGAGCAGAGCCTCCTGCCCGAGCAGCTCCAGGGTGTCGACCAGGTCGCGGGTGCGGGACCAGTTCTGCGCCACGGCGGTGGTCAGCACTGCCTGCGTGGCAGCGCTGACCTTGCCGCCGAAGATCCGCTCGCTGAGTTCAGCGCGCGCCGAACCCGGCACCGAGGCGTCCGCGAGCGCCACACGCAGCGAACGCTGGTCGTCCAGCACGGCGACAACGGCGAACAGTTCCGACCCCGTTGTGGCCGCGACAGTTTCGCTTCCGGTCAACGCGGCCCGAAGCGCCTCGCGAGACCGGGCACTGGCCTCGCGGCTCGCTGCGTACATGCTTCTCACTTTCGCGTCGCTACCTTCCGACCCCGATGGCGTCGGTGTCGTCGAGTTCCTTGAGGAACTTGTCGATCGACGCCGCCTGCTTGGCTTCGTCCGAAACCGACTGACCGATGATCTTCTCGGCCAGCTCGACGGCCGTACGGCCGACCTCGGAACGCAGCTCCGTCAGGATCTGCTGGCGCTGGGCTTCCAGCTGGGAGTGACCGGCGGCGACGATGCGGTCGCTTTCGGCCTGGGCGTCCTGGCGCATCTGCGCGAGGATCTGCTGCCCCTGGGTGCGCGCATCCTCACGGATACGTGCGGCCTCGAGCCGGGCGTCGGCCAGCTGCTGCTGGTACTGCTGCAGCGTCTGCTGTGCCTCCGCCTGGGCTGCTTCGGCCCTGGCGATACCGCCTTCGATCTTGTCGGTGCGCTCTTCGAGGGTCTTGGTCACACGTGGGATCACGTACTTCCAGAACAACAGACCGATGACGATGACACAGACGATCGACCAGACGATGTCGTACGTTGCGGGGACGAGAGGATTCACATCCTCTCCCCCTTCGGCGGCGAGCATCATGATTTCGCGCATCGGAATCAGAAGATGAAGCCGGCGACGAGGCCGATCAGCGCCAGGGCTTCGGTGAACGCGATACCGAGGAACATGGTGGTGCGGATCTGGCCGGACAGCTCGGGCTGACGCGCGATGCCCTCGATGGCCTTACCGACGACGATGCCGACGCCGATGCCGGGGCCGATCGCAGCGAGGCCGTAGCCGATGGCTCCGAAGCCCTTGAAGGAGCTTTCGGTGTTCGCGGCTTCCTGGGCCAGGTAAGCGAGGCTCATGAGTCTTCTTTCCCTTTCTGTTGCTCACCCGCCGGTCGGCGTGTGCAGCAGGTTTGGCGGTATGTAGGTGGTTCGGTCGGGTCTAGTGGTCGGCGGCGTGCTGCGACTGCCCGATGTACACGGCGGCCAGCAGCGCGAAGACGTAGGCCTGCAGGAAGATGACCAGCAGCTCGAACAGAGTGAAGCCGATGGCAGCCAGCAGCGAGAAGGGCGAGAAGACCTTCATCCACGCGGTCGCGTCGAACAGGAAGAACCAGGTGGCGCTGAAGAACAGCACCAGCATGATGTGGCCGGCCAGCATGTTGGCCATGAGACGGACGGTCAGCGTGAACGGGCGCAGGATGAAGGTCGAGATGAACTCGATCGGAATCAGCAGCACGTGCAGCGCGATCGGCACGTCGGGGACGACGATGCTGTGGCGGATGTAGGAGAAGAACCCGTACTTCCTGATGCCCACGTAGTTGTAGACGATGTAGACGATCGCGGCGAGGACCAGCGGCATGCCGATGCGCGCGTTCGACGAGATGTTCAACCCGGGAATCACACCGGAGAAGTTCAGAAAGAGAACCGTGAAGAAGATCGTCGCGAGCAGCGGGAGGAACTTCTTGCCGGATTCTTTGCCGAGTACCTCGTCGGCGATCTGCTCCTTGACGAAAACCACACCGGCTTCCATCACATTCTGCAGGCCGCGCGGCACGATCTTCGGCGAGCGGAAAGCCAGCACGAAGACGGCCACCAGAACGGCGGTCATCAACAGCCGGACCAGCATCAGGCGATCGAGTTCGAACGGCGTACCCTCGAACAGCACCGCTGGAGGGAAGAAGTCGGACAGCGATGGCGCGTGGAACTCGCCCGCCGCCAAAGTGATGACGCTCAGCGTTCTCTCCCGTGTTCGGGCCGCGGGTACGACTGTCATTCCCGCGGTTCGATCGGACATTGACGATCAATGGGGGTCGACTTTTGTCGGCTCGAAATTCGACAGCCGCTGATACGAGGGATACCTGTATTAGCTTCTGTACGGGCGTCGGCGACATCGTCGACATGCTTCAACCGGGCACATTCCACCCGGATCGGCAGTAAGCATAGCGGCCCCGGGTGGGATCTCGGTGATCCCCCCTTGGTAACCCGAGGCATAGCCCGAATCCCCGGACCGCGCCCCTAGCTTGGGTGCTTGCTTACCAACACTTTACCAAGCTATCTACGACAGTGCGTAGCTGGGTGGGATTATTCCTGCTCGGAAGCCGTTTCGCTGTCTCCCGCGCGTGTCGTGACGTACGGGACCTTGTGTCGCACAACGCCGTAGGTTTCGGCACCGAGCACGATCAGCAGGGCTCCTACCACGGTGAAGAACAGCGCGGGCCTGCTGTAGAAGTCGAACTGGTTGAGCACACCGACGACGATCAGCACCACAAGCAGCTTGGCGACCCAGCTGACCAGCAGGACCATGCCCGCCATCGTGGGCGGCAGCTTGGCGCCCAGCAGCACCGACACCACGGTGGTGAGGATGAATCCGCCACCGATCGCGGCGCCGAGCAGCGCGCCCCACAGACCGGGCATCCCGGCGAGGAGGGAGGCGATCACCACCGACGCGACCACGAGCACGCCGAGGCCGATCAGGCCGTAGCGCAGCGCGGCACGCAGCGGGGCGTCGGGGCCTGGCACGGTTTCGGGTGTAAAGCTCACGGCCCGCACTTTACCTTGCGGGCCGAAGTCAATGCTGGGCCGACTCCGTGCGGCGCATCGAGGGGATCACCGTCACCACCAGCGCGAACACCAATCCGCCCGCCACCAGCAACACCACAAGCCGCCGGTCCATCAGCGAAGTTCCCACCGCGCCGAAGGCGAGCACGCCGACCCATAAATAGATGAGCAACACCACGCGGCGCTGGGAATGCCCGATCTGCAGCAATCGGTGATGCAGGTGCATTTTGTCCGGTGTGGAAAAACTCACGCCGGCGCGCACACGGCGCACGATCGCCAGCAACAGATCGAGCACCGGAATGAACATCACCGCGCCCACCAGCAACAGCGGCGAGAGCAAACCCACAATGTCGCGCGGACCATAGCCCTGCAGCGGAATTCGGCCCGACGCACCGGTGGAAACAGCTGCCAGCATCAAACCGATCATCATCGACCCGGTATCGCCCATGAAGATTCGGGCCGGGGAGAAATTGTGCGGCAGAAATCCGAGGCACGCACCCGCCAGCGCGGCGGCCAGCAAAGCGGGTGGATAGGTGTCGACCGAGCCGCCCTGGTCGTAGAGCAAACCCACGGAGAACGCGAAAACAGCCACCGCGCAGATCAAACCGAGGCCGGCGGCCAGGCCGTCCAATCCGTCGACGAAGTTCATCGCGTTGACGAGCGTGACGGTGATGCCGACCGTCACCAGGCCGCCCTGCAGTGCGTCGAGCACCACGGTCGTGTCGTTGAACGGGTCGTAGATCACGTACCAGCTCAGGCCCATCACGGCCATCACACCGGCCGCGGTGACCTGTCCGGCGAATTTGGTCAGTGCGTCCAGCCCCCAGCGGTCGTCGACTATGCCGACGAGCACGATGATCGTCGCGGCGACGAGCACAGCGGGAATATCGGGCGCGTAATCGAAGCCACGGCGCAGCGCGGGCAATTGATGTGCGAACAAGATCGCGGCCACGACGCCGACATACATACCGACGCCGCCCATCCGGGGAATCGGTTTGACGTGCACATCGCGTTCACGCGGAATCGCCACGGCGCCGAAACCGATGGCGAGCACCCGGACACCGCCGGTGGCCAGGAAGGTCACCGTTGCCGAGACGAGCAGCACGAGCAGGAGCTCACGCAGGGGAACGACTGAGCTCATCGCAGGCAGGCGATCACCGGTTGGCGGAGCTGGTCAGGGCCTCGGGCGCCATCCCGAGCACCTCGGCGATATCGGCCACCGGCACCGCACCCTCCCGCAACACCCGAGGTTGGTCCGCGGTGAGGTCGACGATCGTTGAGGCGACGGCGTGCTCGGCCGGGCCGCCGTCGAGGTACACGCTAGCCAGCGAACCGAGTTGTTCACGAGCCTGTTCGACGGTGGTGGCGGGCGGCTGCCCCGACACATTGGCACTCGACACCGCGAGCGGGCCGACCGCGCGCAGCAGCTCGAGCGCCACCGGGTGCAGCGGCATCCGCAGCATCACCGTGCCGCGCGTGTCACCGAGATCCCAGGCCAGCGAAGGTGCCGCCTGCACAACGAGACTCAGCGCACCTGGCCAGAACGCACGGATCAGGTCACGTGCCTGCGGACGCACCGAGAACACGAGTCCGTCGATGGTGTGCCACGAGCCGACGAGCACCGGGACCGGCATATCGCGACCGCGCCGCTTGGCGGCCAGCAGGTCGGCGACGGCGGACGAATCGAACGCGTCGGCGGCGATGCCGTAGAGGGTGTCGGTTGGCATCACGACGAGGCGACCCGACTTCAACGCACTGGTGGCCGCGGTGATCCCCGCGTCTCGAGACGCCTCATCGGCACAGTCGTAGACAGTACTCAAAGCTGTCCGCCTCCTCCGCGTACTTTCCCGGTCTTTAGCTGCGGGCAAGAGTGTAGCCCCCGGTTCGAGGGGCGAGAGCCGAGGGACTTTGGGGCGCTCATCCCGGTGTTAGCCAGGTGATTGCCTGATGGAGCGCGGTCATGTCCGGCGGACACAATGCAGCCTGTCTACCTGCGCGACGCTCCGGCTCTCGCGCTCAGGTGTTCGAGGGGCGGCGCGCGGTGACGAAGCGCGGCTTGTCGGACAGGTCGGTGTGTTCGGCGATGTCGGTGAGGTCGGCGGCCGACAGCAGTGCCGCCACTCCCCCGCCGTTGGTGTCGTCGTGTTCGACGGCGGTGGCACCGCCGGGGCGCAGGAGGCGGGCGATCGTGGGGACCATGCCACGGATGACGTCGAGACCGTCGGGACCGCCGAACAGGGCGCGGTGGGGGTCGTGGTCGACGACCTCGGGGTCGAGGACCGCGTCCTGCGGGATGTAGGGCGGGTTGGCGACGACCAGGTCGGCACGGGCGGTGAGGTGTTCGACCACGAACGGGTCGGTGACGTCACCGGAGTACAGGGTGATGGGGGTGTCACCCGCGGCGATGCGCGTGTCGGCGTTACGGCGGGCCCAGCGCAACGCGTCGGGATCGAGTTCGACGGCGTGCACATCGGCGTCCGGCCGGGCGTGCGCGATGGCCAGTGCCAGCGCGCCCGAGCCGGTGCACAGGTCGACGACGATCGGTGCGTGCGCGAGCGGCTGTGCCTCGAGGTAGCCGAGCGCCCAGGCGAGCAGCAACTCGGTTTCCGGGCGCGGCACGAACACGCCGGGCCCGACGACGAGGTCGACGGCACCCAGCGGCGCGGTTCCGGTCAAGTGCTGCAACGGGATTCGCGCCGCACGCTGCTCGATCAGCGCCTCGATGCGCGCGGCGGTGTCGGTGTCGACCATCGGGATCAACGCAAGGCGCATCCGCTCCACACCGAGCGCGTGCGCGGCGAGGTTCTCCGCATCGAACATCGGCGAGCCGACTCCGGCCTCTTCGAGGCGCGCGCCGGCCCTGACGATCAAGGGCCGCAATGGGATTCGCGCGGTCACGGGCTCATCCGGCAATGTCACCACGACCTCCGAAGGTGCGCGAGATCGCGTAGGCCGTGCGGCGCGGGTCGTTCACGCCCTTACTCGGCAGCCATCCGGGCCTCGCGCTCGGCTTTGCCGAGCGCGTCCAGCAGCGCGTCCATGTCACCGTCGAGGACGGCGTCGAGGTTGTGCGCCTTGAACCCGATGCGGTGATCGGCGATCCGGTTCTCCGGGAAGTTGTAGGTACGGATGCGCTCGGAGCGGTCGACGGTGCGGATCTGGCTGGCGCGCCCCGCCGCCGCCTCCTGCTCGGCCTGCTCCTCGGCCAACGCCTGCAACCGGGCGGCGAGGACCTGCATGGCACGGGCCTTGTTCTGCAGCTGGGAGCGTTCGTTCTGGCAGGTCACCACGATGCCCGAGGGCAGGTGGGTGATGCGGACGGCGGAGTCGGTGGTGTTCACGCCCTGACCGCCCTTGCCTGAGGACCGGTACACGTCGATGCGCAGGTCGGTCTCGTCGATCTGCACCTGCTCCACCTCGTCGGGCTCCGGGTAGATCAGGACACCCGCGGCCGAGGTGTGGATGCGGCCCTGCGACTCGGTCACCGGCACGCGCTGCACGCGGTGCACGCCGCCCTCGAACTTGAAGCGCGACCACACCCCGTCGCGCGCGGCGTCCTTGCTCTTGATCGACAGCGTCGCGTCCTTGTATCCGCCCAGGTCGGAGTAGGTGACGTCGAGCGTCTCCACCTTCCACCCGTGGCGTTCGGCGTAGCGGATGTACATGCGCGCCAGGTCGGCGGCGAACAGCGCCGATTCCTCGCCACCCTCGCCGGACTTCACCTCGAGCACCACGTCGTCGCCGTCGTGCGGGTCGCGTGGGGCGAGCAGATCGGCGAGGGCCTGCTCGAGTTCGGCCAGCTGGGCTTCCAGCCCGGGCACCTCGGCGGCGAAGGTGGCGTCGTCGGCGGCCAGCTCACGGGCGGCCTCGAGGTCGTCGCGCACCGCTTCGAGCTTGCGATAGGTGCTCATCACCGGCGCCAGCTCGGCGAACCGCTTGCCCACCCGGCGTGCCGCGCCCGCGTCGTTGTGCAGCGACGGATCGGCCAGCTGCGTCTCCAGGCCCTGGTACTCGGCCAGAATGTCGTCGATGGCGGACGGTTGCGTCACGGGAGGATTCCTTCGGTGTGCGGGGCGACGGCTCGGGTAGAGAAACCACCGACGCCCGGCCTGCGAAATGCAGAACCGGGCGTCGGGGGAGGCAACTAGCTTTCGGCGTCGGCCTTCTTGCCTGCGCGCTTGCCGTAGCGAGCCTCGAAGCGAGCCACGCGGCCGCCGGTGTCGAGGATCTTCTGCTTGCCCGTGTAGAACGGGTGGCACTGCGAGCAGACCTCGACGGTGATCTGGCCGGACTCCTTGGTGGAGCGAGTCTGGAAGGTGTTGCCGCAACCACACACGACGGTGGTGTCGACATACGTGGGGTGGATTCCTGCCTTCATGGGCGTCCTCTCGATAATGGTCGCCGGGTCGTAGCCCCATGGAGTGGGGTACGTGAACCGGAACCGACTAGGCGGGATGTCTGCGAGCTCGCAGACACACAGCGGTCCAGTATGCCAGACCCGGCCGCCCTCATGAGAACACCCCCTACCCTTCGGATGTTCCCGGCAAACCGAAAGGGCCCCGCCGAAGCGGAGCCCTTTCGTTCTGTCACTCGTCGAGTGCGCCCGGTGCGGTCTTGGAGACCGACATCAGGAACTCGAGGTTGTTCTTCGACTTCTTCAACCGGTCGATGAGCAGGTCGATCGCCTGATGCGAATCCAGGCCCGAGAGCACTCGGCGCAGCTTGTGCAGCACCGCGGCCTCGTCCGGGGACATCAGCAGTTCGTCCTTGCGGGTACTCGACAGGTTCACGTCGACCGCGGGGAACACGCGGCGCTCGGCGATCTTGCGGTCGAGCTTGAGCTCGGCGTTACCCGTGCCCTTGAACTCCTCGAAGATCACCGTGTCGCCGGTGGAACCGGTCTCGACCAGCGCCGTGGCGATGATCGTGAGCGAGCCACCGTTCTCGATGTTGCGCGCCGCGCCGAGGAACCGCTTGGGCGGGTACAGCGCGGTCGAGTCGACACCACCGGAGAGGATGCGGCCCGAGGCGGGCGAGGAGTTGTTGTACGCGCGGCCCAATCGGGTGATCGAGTCGAGCAGCACCACAACGTCTTTGCCCATTTCCACCAGTCGCTTGGCCCGCTCGATGGCGAGTTCGGCGACGGAGGTGTGGTCGGCCGGCGGACGGTCGAAGGTGGAGGCGATGACCTCACCCTTCACCGAACGCTGCATATCGGTGACCTCTTCGGGACGCTCGTCGACCAGCACGACCATGAGGTAGCACTCGGGGTTGTTGGTCGCGATCGCGTTGGCGATGTCCTGCACCACGGTCGTCTTACCGGCCTTGGGCGGGGAGACGATCAGCGCGCGCTGGCCCTTGCCGATCGGCATGATCAGGTCGATCACGCGGGTGCTCAGCTTGTTGGGCGTGGTCTCGAGGCGCAGTCGCTGGTTCGGGTACAGCGGGGTGAGCTTCTGGAAGTCGGGACGACGCTTGGCCGCCTCCACCTCGCCACCGTTGACCGTGTCCAGGCGCACCAGCGGGTCGAACTTCTGGCGCTGGTTGCTCTGCTCGCCGTCACGCGGTGCGCGGACCGCACCGGTGATGGCGTCACCGCGGCGCAGACCGTTCTTGCGAACCAGGTTCATCGACACGTACACGTCGTTGGGACCGGCCAGGTAGCCGGAGGTCCGCACGAAGGCGTAGTTGTCGAGCACGTCGAGGATGCCCGCGACGGGCTGCAGGACATCGTCCTCGCGGATCTCGAAATCGCGGGCCTCGCCGCCACCGGAACCCGTGCCACCGTCGCGGTCACGCCCACGACGACGCTCACGGAAGCGACGGCCCCGGCGACCGCGGCCGCCTTCCTCGTCGTCGCCACCACGATCACGGTCGTCGCGCGGGCCACGATTGCCGCCCGCGTTGCCGTTCTGGTTCTGGTTGCGCTCGCCGCGCTCGTTCTGGTTGCGGTCGTTCTGATTACGCTCGCCACCGGCATTGCGGTCGTTGCGCTCGCGACGACGCTCGCCCTGCTCGCCACCCTCGGCCTGCTTGGGCTCCTCGGCGCGAGTCTCGGTGCGATTCTCGGCGGGAGCGTTCTCGCCGCCACCGGAACGGGCCTGGTCACGACCGCGACGCTGCCTGCCACGGCCACGCTGACCGCTCTCGCGACCCGACTCCTCGCCCGCCTCGGCGGGCGCTTCGGTCTTGGCCTCGACCGGCTTGGTCGCAGCGGTCTCGGTCTCGGCCGGCTTGGTCTCGGCGGCCTTGGCCTCGACCGGCTTCACCTCGGCCGTCTTCGCCTCCGGCGCCTTGGCTTCGGCGGCGGGCTTCTCGGCCTTGGCGGGCCGTTCCCGCTTGGCGGGAGCGTCGCTGGTGGCAGGCGCGTCGGCCGTCACGGCGGCGGCTTCGGCAGGCTTGGCACCCTTGGCAGGCGCTCCGGCCTGGTTTTCTTTGATTGCGGCGATGAGATCGCCCTTGCGCATACCGGAGGTGCCTCGGATACCGAGTTCCCCAGCGAGCGCACGCAACTGCGGCAACAGCATTCCAGTCAGCCCCGATCGTGCGACGTCGGTGTGTTCGCTCTGTTTCGAAATCTGTCCGGATTCACTTTCGCGGCCGCCCGAATTCGTCGGGTCGGTATCCACCCCGGGTGTCGCGAGCAGGTCCGTTTCTGTCACGGAAATCCTTTCCTTCCCTCGAATGCCGTGTGCTGAGTCGAGGGTTCGTTCCGCAGACCCGGCAACATATGCCGAGCTCGGATTATGCGTCCCACAGGACGCTTGTGCCGTACTACCCGCCCCGCCGGACCGGAGGCTTCGCCACCAGAAGAAAGTGGTGAGGGGAGCGATTGCCCTGATGAAGCACCGGCGTCTGATGCGCACGATGTACGGACCAGCCCAGAATAGCCGCCTATCACGAACAACGGCAAGGCAGGCACGCCGTCAGTCGATCGACACCCCGTCGGCGATACCGGGCTCGACCACGCGCAAACCGTCTTTCTCGGCCAGTTCGCGCAGGTCAGCGGGGAATTCCGTGGTCGCGAGCGCGAGGATGGTCGGGCCCGCGCCCGAGACCGTCGCGGCGATTCCGGCGTCGCGCAGCCGCTCGATCCAGGCGGTGGTGAGCGGTAGCGCGGGGGCACGCTGGGTCTGGTGCAACCGGTCGGCGGTGGCGGGCATCAGCAGGTCGGGACGCTCGGTGAGCGCGACGACGGCCAGGGCCGCCCGGCTCACGTTGAACGCCGCATCGCCGTGGGGCACCTGCTCGGGCAGCAGCCCGCGCGTGTGCGCCGTGGACGAACGCTCCTGCGGAATCAGCACCACCGGACGCAGCGCCCGCGCGGGATCCAGGCGCACCGCCCGGTAGGCGCGGACCTGCTCGTCGTCGGTCTCGGTCCACGAGACGACGACTCCGCCGAGCACGCTGGCCGCGGCGTTGTCGGGATGACCCTCGAACTCCGAGGCCAGCTGCACCAGGCGGTCACCGTCGAGTCGCAGCGCCGGATCGAACTTCGCGGCCAGTCCGGCACCGGCGGCCAGGCCACCGACCACGGCCGACGCGCTGGAACCGAGACCGCGTGAATGCGGAATCACGTTGCGGCACACGACATCGAGGCCGTCGGCCCAGACGCCGAGCGATTCCAGGCCGCGCTCGATGGCGCGGACAACCAGATGGGTCGGTCCCCACGGCACGTCGTCGGCGCCCTCACCCTCGACCCGGATCGCGAGACCGGATTCGGTGGTGCGCACGACGATTTCGTCGTAGATGCCCAACGCCATTCCGAGACAATCGAATCCGGGTCCGAGATTGGCGGTGGAGGCCGGGACGCGCACGGTCACTTCGAGACCGGCGGGCAGGGTCGCTGTCATCAGCGTCGGCTCACGTGCGGTCAACTCAGGCCAGCTCGAGTTCGCGGGCGATGGCGACCGGGTCCACCGCGATCGGCTTGACCTCGGGCATTCCGGCCAGCGCGTTGTCGGGGTCCTTGAGGCCGTTGCCGGTGACGGTGCACACGACGGTCAGGCCCGAATCCAGCCAGCCCTCCTTGCGCGCGGCGAGCAGACCGGCCACGCTCGCGGCCGACGCGGGCTCGACGAACACGCCCTCGGTCGCGGCGACGAGACGGTACGCGGCGAGAATCTCTTCGTCGGTGGCTGCCCGGAAGGCACCACCGGACTGTTCCTTGGCCTCCATCGCACCGTTCCACGAGGCCGGTGCGCCGATACGGATCGCGGTGGCGACGGTCTCGGGGTCCTTCACCGGAGCACCGTTGACCAGCGGCGCGGCACCGGCGGCCTGCACACCGAGCATGCGCGGCAGCACCTTGGTGATGCCGTCGGCGTGGTATTCGCGGTATCCGCGCCAGTAGGCGGTGATGTTGCCCGCGTTGCCGACGGGCAGCACGTGTACGTCGGGCGCCTTGCCGAGCACATCGCAGATTTCGAAGGAGGCGGTCTTCTGCCCCTCGATGCGGGCCGGGTTCACCGAGTTCACCAGTCCGACCTGCGGGAATTCGGCGGTCACCTTGCGGGCCAGCTCGAGGCAGTCGTCGAAGTTGCCCTCGACTTGGATGATCTTGGCGCCGAGCATCACGGCCTGGGCCAGTTTGCCCATCGCGATCTTGCCCTGCGGGATCAGCACGGCGCATTCCATGCCGGCGCGGGTGGCGTAGGCGGCGGCCGAGGCCGAGGTGTTGCCGGTGGACGCGCACAGCACGGCCTTCTGACCGCGGTACTTCGCGTCGGTCATCGCCATGGTCATGCCGCGGTCCTTGAACGAACCGGTGGGGTTGGCACCCTCGACCTTCAGGTACACCTCGCACCCGGTGAGTTCGGACAGGTGCGTGGCGGGGACCAGCGGAGTACCGCCCTCGAACAGGGTCACCGGCTCCCAATCGGCCGCACCGGCCAAGCGGTCGCGGTAGGCCGCGATCAGGCCGGGCCAGCGCGAGTGCACACCGGCCTGGGGCGCGATGCCAGTGGAGTTCATGATTCTTCGGTGCCTTCCAGTCTGAGAACGCTGGTCACAGCGGTGACGGAATCCATTTCCGCCAGTACCGCGACAGTATCGGCCAGCGACGACTCCACCGCATGGTGGGTGACGACCACGAGCCGGGCGCCGTCGCCGTGACCCTGCTGGCGCACGGTGGAGATGCTCACCCCGTGCTGGGCGAAGGTGTCGGCGACCGCGGCGAGCACGCCGGGACGGTCCTCCACCTGCAGGTTCACGTGGTAGCGGGTGGGGGTGTCACCGATCGGCGCGATCGGCAGCTCAGCATAAACCGATTCGCCGGGTGCGCGACCACCGTAGAACTTGTTGCGGGCCGCCATCACCAGGTCGCCCAGCACCGCCGAGGCGGTCGGCGCGCCGCCCGCGCCCTGCCCGTAGAACATCAGGCGACCGGCGTTGTCGGCCTCCACGACCACGGCATTGAAGGCGCCGTTGACCGAGGCCAGCGGGTGCTTGCGCGGGATGAGCGCCGGGTACACGCGCACCGAGACGCGGTCCTTGCCGCCTTCGGCCGCGCTCGGCTCGCCGGGGACGCGCTCGCAGATGGCGAGCAGCTTCACCGTGCAGCCGACGGCCGAGGCGGTCTCGAGGTCTTCGGCGGTGATCTTGGAGATGCCCTCGCGGTACACGTCGGCGGCGGTGACGCGGGTGTGGAACGCGAGCGAGGCCAGGATCGCGGCCTTGGCGGCGGCGTCGTAGCCCTCCACGTCGGCAGTGGGGTCGGCCTCGGCGTAGCCCAGGTCGGTGGCCTCGGCGAGTACGTCGTCGTAGGCGGCGCCGGTCTCGTCCATCGCGGAGAGGATGAAGTTGGTCGTGCCGTTCACGATGCCGACGACCTTGTTCACCCGGTCACCCGAGAGCGACTGGATCAGCGGACGCACCACCGGGATCGCACCGGCGACCGCGGCCTCGAAGTACAGGTCGGCGCGGCTGCTCTCGGCGGCGGCGGCCAGCTCGCCGGTGTAGTCGGCCAGCAGCGCCTTGTTGGCGGTGACCACGGACTTACCCGCGGCGAGGGCGTCACCGATGAGCTTGCGGGCCGGGTCGATACCGCCCATGACCTCGACCACCAGGTCCACATCGTCGCGGGCCAGCAGCGCCTCGGCGTCGGTGGTGAGCAGCTCGGCGGGCAGCCCACGGTCCTTGGACAGGTCGCGCACGGCGACACCGCGCAGCACCAGGGGCGCGCCGACGCGCGAGCGCAGGTCGTCGGCGTGGTCGCGCAGCACGCGCACCACCTCGGTGCCGACGGTGCCCATGCCGAGCACGGCTACGCCGAGCGGGCGCCCCGCGTCGTTGGTGCCGTTCATCCTTCTACCTCCAGGCTGAGCAGGTCCGCCACCGTTTCCCGGCGCAGAATCAGTCGCGACTTCCCGTCACGCACCGCGACCACGGCGGGCCGGGTGAGCAGGTTGTAGCGACTCGACATCGAATAGCAGTACGCCCCCGTCGCCGCGACCGCGACCAGGTCGCCCGGTCCGGCGTCGGCGGGCATCCACGTGTCGCGGATGACGATATCGCCGCTCTCGCAATGCTTTCCGACCACGCGCGCGACCACGGCGTGCGCGTCGGAGCTCCGCGAGACCAGACGGCAATCGTAATCTGCCTGGTAGAGCGCGGGGCGGATATTGTCGCTCATCCCGCCGTCGACACTCACGTACCGGCGACGCGCGCCACCGTCGAGCTCGACGTCCTTGATGGTGCCCACCTCGTAGAGGGTGACGGTGCCCGGTCCGGCGATCGCGCGGCCCGGTTCGACCGCGATGATCGGCTCGGGCAGCCCGGCGCGGGTGGCCTCGGCGGCGACCAGGTCGCGCAGCTTGGCGGCGAACTCGTCGAGCTCGGGCGGGTTGTCGCTGGGCAGGTAGGCGATGCCGAGGCCGCCGCCCAGGTCGAGGGTGGAGATCTGGGCGGTGCGTTCCACACCGAACTTGTCGATCGCCTCGCGCAGCAGGCCGAGCATGCGACGGGCCGCGATCTCGAAGCCGTCGAGCTCGAAGATCTGCGAACCGATGTGGCTGTGCAGGCCGACCAGGCGCAGGTTGTCGGCCTCGAAGACGCGGGCCAGGGCTTCCATCGCGTCGCCGCCGGCGATCGAGAAACCGAACTTCTGGTCCTCGTGGGCGGTGGAGATGTACTCGTGGGTGTGCGCTTCGACGCCGACGGTCACGCGGACCAGCACGTCCTGCACCACCCCCGCCGCACCGGCGACGGCTTCCAGGCGTTCGATTTCGTAGAGCGAGTCGACGACCACGTGGCCGACGCCCGCCGCGACGGCAGCTTCCAGCTCGGGGACGGACTTGTTGTTGCCGTGCAACGCGATTCGCTCTGCGGGGAAGCCCGCGTTGAGCGCGATGGCCAGCTCGCCACCGGAGCACACGTCGAGGGAGAGGCCCTCGTCGCGGATCCAGCGGGCGATCTCACCGCACAGGAACGCCTTCGACGCGTAGTGCACGCGAGCGGCGGTACCGAACGCGGCGACCATGTCGCGGCAGCGCGAACGGAAGTCGTCCTCGTCGATCACGAACAGCGGGGTGCCGTACTGCGCGGCCAGCTCGGTGACGGGGATGCCGGCCAACCGCACCACGCCGTCGCCACCGCGCGAGGCGTTGCGCGGCCACACGTGTTCGGGCAGGTCGATCATCTCGCGCGGATCGGTCGGCCGCTCGCCGAGCGTCGGGGCGTGCGGGATCTCGGCGTGCCGAGGCCCGGCGGGGTGTGCACTCATCGTGGTGCGTCCTTCCTGAAAAAGTCTGCGGAGCTCACATGCGCTCCGGTGCGCTCACGCCGAGCAGGGCCAGGCCGTTGGCCAGCACCTGACGGGTCGCCTTCACCAGTTCGAGGCGGGCGGCATTGAGCGGGCTGACGGCGTCGTCGCCCTTGGGCAGCACGCGCATGTCGTCGTCGGACTGGAACGGGTGGTACACCCCGGCCAGTTCTTCGAGGTAGCGGGCGATCCGGTGCGGTTCGCGGGTCTCGGCGGCGGTGGCGACCACGCGCGGGAAATCACCGAGGGTGCGGATCAGGTCACCTTCGCGGCTGGACGTCATCAGCGCGAAATCCGGTGTCACAGTGGCGAATTCGGGGTACTTCGCGGCATTGCCGATGATGCTGTTGGTACGCGAGTGCGCGTACTGCACGTAGTACACCGGGTTCTCGCTGCTGGCCTTGGTCCACAGGTCCAGGTCGATGTCGATGCTCGAGTTCACCGAGGACCGCACCAGCGAGTAGCGGGCGGCGTCGACACCGATCTGCTCGACCAGGTCGTTGAGCGTCACCACGGTGCCCGCGCGCTTGCTCATCTTCACGGCCTGGCCGTCCTTGACCAGGTTCACCATCTGCCCGATCAGCACCTCGACGGTGTCGGGGTCGTCACCGAAGGCGGCCGCGGCGGCCTTCAACCGGCCGATGTAGCCGTGGTGGTCGGCGCCGAGCATGTAGATGGCCAGGTCGAACCCGCGCGAGCGCTTGTTCTGGAAGTAGGCGATGTCACCGGCGATGTAGGCGGCGGTGCCGTCGCTCTTGAGGACCACCCGGTCCTTGTCGTCACCGAACTCGGTGGAGGCGATCCACCACGCGCCGTCCTTCTCGTACAGGTTGCCCGAGTTCTTGAGCTGCTCGACCGCACGCTCGACGGCGCCGGAGGCGAACAGTTCGCTCTCGTTGAAGTACACGTCGAAATCGGTGCCGAAATCGTGCAGGTCCTGCTTGATCTGGGCGAACATCTGCTGCACGCCCTCGCGCCGGAACAGCTCGTGACGCTGATCGGCGGGCAGGGTGCGCGCATCGGGATGCGCGGCGACGATGCTCGCGGCGATCTCCTGGATGTACTCGCCCGCGTAGCCGTCCTCGGGCGTCGGCTCGCCGAGCGCGGCCGCGACCAGCGACTTCGCGAACCGGTCGATCTGGGCGCCGTTGTCGTTGAAGTAGTACTCGCGGGTCACGTCGGCGCCCTCGGCGGCCAGGATGCGGCCGAGCGCGTCACCGACCGCGGCCCAGCGGGTGCCACCGAGGTGGACGGGACCGGTGGGGTTGGCGGAGACGAATTCGAGGTTGATCTTGGTACCGGTCAGCGCGGAGCCGGTGCCGTACTTGTCGGCCGCGGTCAGGATCTGGGTGACGATCGCGCCCTGCGCCGACGCGGCCAGGCGGATGTTCAGGAAGCCGGGGCCCGCCACTTCGGCGACCTCGACACCCTCGGTGGCCGACAGGGCCTCGGCCAGCCAGCCCGCGAGCTCGCGCGGATTCGTTCCCACCCGCTTGGCCACCTGCATCGCCACATTCGTGGCATAGTCGCCGTGTTCGGGGTTGCGCGGACGCTCCACTGTGACCTGCTCGGGCAGGACCGACGAGTCCAGTCCACGTTCGACAAGCACCTTCGCTGCGGTGGTGCGAAGGAGATCTGCAAGGTCAGCTGGAGTCACGAGTCTCTATCCTATTGGCTGGGCGGCTCGCAACCACGACCGCCCGCCACGAACGCACCGATCCATACGTCGAAAGAGCTAACCGAGCGATGCCGAGCAGGACAAGCGCAACATCAGCCAAGGCCGTCCGGGCCGCGGGGAAGTCGTCTCCGTCCCGCAAACCGGGCAAGGGCAAACTTCCGGGCAAGAAGCGCGAAGTGCCCTGGGCCCTCCTCGGCGGCGGCGTGGCCATCGTCGCGTTGATCGGCCTGCTGGCCTACAGCCTGGTGCCCAAGTACATGGACCAGGCAGCCATCCGCGAAGCGCAGACCGACCTGTCCGAGTGGGCGCCCAGCGAGCAGAACCAGGATCCGGCGGCCAAGATCGAGGGCGTCGTGAAGCAGGAGTACCCGGCGGCACTGCACGTCACCGAGACCCAGCGCGTCGCCTACGACAAGTCGCCCGCCTACGGTGGCCCGCACGATGTGGCCTGGGCCAACTGCACCGGCACGGTGTACGCCAAGCCGATCCGCATGGAGAACGCGGTGCACTCGCTCGAGCACGGTGCGGTGTGGATCGCCTACAACCCCGACAAGGTCGACGCGGCCGGGGTGGAGAAGCTGTCGAACTTCGTCAAGGACCGGCCGTACACGATGATGTCGCCGTACCCGACCCTCGACAAGCCCATCGCGCTGCAGTCGTGGGGCCACCAGCTGAAGCTGGACTCGGCCGAGGACGCGCGCATCAAGCAGTTCATCTCCGCGCTGCGCACCAACCCGTACGCGCACCCCGAGGTCGGCGCCAGCTGCTCTAACCCGATCTTCGACGCCAACAACCCGCCGCCGTTCGACTCCTCGCCCTACGGCCCCGACGCCATCCCGATGGACGGCACCGGCGCCAACCAGGACGCGAGCGAACTCGGCGGACTCGGTTCGGGTGTCCCCGGCCTGCCGGGCATCCCGATGCCGGGCGCGCCGGCCGGTCAGTGATGAGTGAAACCACCGACGAACCCACCGGCAGGCGCCCTGCCGGTGCGGTGCTGGTGCTCGGTGCGATCGGCCTGCTCCTGCTCGGCGCCGTAGCGGGTGTACTGCTGCGGATGCCGCTGGAGAAGGCCGAGTCGGCCGCACCCGGGCCGGTCGACATCGGTTTCAACCAGGACATGTCGGTGCACCACGCCCAAGCCGTCGACATGGCGGGCATCGCGCTGATCGGTTCCACCGACAACGACGTGCGCCGCCTGGCCTACGACATCATGACCACCCAGTCGAACCAGATCGGCCGCATGCAGGGCTGGTTGCAGCTGTGGGACGCCCCGAGCCAGAGCGTCGAGGGTTTCATGGGCTGGATGAGCGACACCGGCGCACACGGTCACGGCGCGAGCCCGACGACCGCACACCACGGCCCCGTGTCCGCGATGCCCGGGATGGCCAGCCAGGAGGAGATGACCGCCCTGCGCCAGGCCACCGGCCCGGCCCTGGACACGATGTTCCTGCAACTGATGCTGCGCCACCACCAGGGCGGCGTCCCCATGCTCGACTACGCCGCCGAACAGGCCTCGACCACCGCGGTCCGCTCCCTCGCGGCCACCATGTCGAAAACTCAATCCGGCGAATCGACCCTGATGACCACCATGCTCACCACCCGAGGCGCCGCCCCCCTCCCCCTCGGCTGACCCCGGTGCCGGCCGGGATCAACCCCCCGGTCCGGCACCGTTTTTGGCGCACCGCACCCGATGCGATACGCTGTCGCTGCCCGATCGCCCCACCGGCGACCGGCATCTATCCCGCCCTCGTAGCTCAGGGGATAGAGCGTCTGCCTCCGGAGCAGAAGGCCGCAGGTTCGAATCCTGCCGAGGGCACACTTGAGAAAGGCCCCCGACCAGCGGTCGGGGGCCTTTGTCGTCCGCGAGGCTAACCGAAATCCGACATTGTCGAGATGATCATGATCATGACGACCACGCGCGCTACCCGGTGAACAGCGATCGCGATGATGACAATCGCGACTGCGAGCGCGGCCAGGCCGAGCCGGTTTTCTTGTTCCGCACCGCCGAGAGCGCGGATCGCCAGCACGAACGCGACGCCGGCGAGAATCCCGGGGATCGCACAGTAGATCAGCGCGTAACCGAGCTCGTAGAAGTCGAGCGGGGAACGCAGTCGGTACATGACCAACGCCGAGACCGCCGCCGACAAGGCAAAGGCCATCGCGGCGCGCGCCGTCCGGGTCGACCCACGCCATACCTGCAAGAGCGCATTCTCCGATGGCACAGGCTCTTTCATGCGTCGATGACTACAGCAGCGACGGCCCGCTGTACACCCCGAGGCCGGTATGCGGGCAGTCCGACCTGGATTCCGACGGGCGAAATCGGCAGGCTACGGTACGTCGGAAACATCAGCAGGACTCGAAGCCGCCTCCGGCCCATGAGTGCCACAGGTTCGAATCCCGCCGAGGGCACATCGCGTTCCAAGCCCCGTCCGTTCGGTCGGGCCTTGTCGGTTCATCGCAGTTGTTCATCAGGTTGTACGCACGGTTCCACAGGTTTCGGGGCCCTGTCCCCGGTGACAGCAGGAGCGGGCATGACTAATCCATCAGACGGGTTCGGGGACCAGCCCCAGCCGGGGCAACCACAGCCGGGGCAACCACCGGCTGGGCAGCCACAGGGCGGGCAACCGCAGCCGGGCTATCCGGGGGCGGGTGGTCCGCCGCCCGGCGGCTTCGGGGCGCAAGCGGGGCCGCCGCCGAAGAAGAAGCGGACCGGGTTGTTCATCGGGTTGGGGGTATTGGCGCTGGTCGTACTGGGTGCGCTGGCGGCGGGGGTGGTGCTCACCGTGCAGGGGCGCACGCCGCTGGCCTCGGACGCCAAGAAGATCGAGGTGGCGATTCGCGACTTCTACGACACGCTCGATTCCGACGGGTTCATCGCCGCGTCCGAACTGGCGTGCGCCGCCGATCGGGCCGAGATCGAGAACCTCACCCCGGAGCAGCGCAAACAGTTCGACACCGCGACGGTGTCGGCGCGCATCGACGACGTGCGCGACATCGTCATCACCGGCGACGACGCGGAAGCCACCGTGGTCGGTCAGCTGACCCTCTCGGTCGAAGGCGAGGAGCCCGACACCGAGGACAGCACCGAGGAACACCTCACCAAAGAAGACGGCACCTGGAAGATCTGCTCGGCCCCGGCCAACAAGCACTGACATTGCGATCACCGTGATCGCAACCCTGGGCACACCCGCCACGCACCGGCATCATCAATGGCGAGGCGGGCGTGGCTGAGAGGTTTAGGCGACGGTCTGCAAAGCCGTTCACGTGGGTTCGATTCCCGCCGCTCGCTCTATGCGGAACGTGGCCCGGTTCGTGACATGATCGAAAACATGTCACGAACCGGACCGCTACCCCGAGACCCGATCGCCGAGGCACACCGGCAATGGATCGAGCACGGCTGGGGATCGGTCGCCGACGGCATGGCCCTTGTCACCTCCCTGGTCCGGGCCCAGCAGATCGTGATGGCCCGCGTCGACGAGGCCCTCAAACCTTCGGGACTCACCTTCTCCCGCTACGAACTGCTGCAGCTGCTCAGTTTCAGCCGCACGGGCGCACTGCCGATGGCCAAAGCCAGCGCGCGCCTGCAGGTGCACCCCACCAGCGTCACCAATACGGTCGACCGGCTGGAAGCGGCCGGACTTGTCGAGCGCGTGCCACATCCGAGCGACCGCCGTGCCACGCTCATCGAAATCACCTCCGCCGGAAGGAAATCCGTCGCCGAGGCGACCGAGGCGTTGAACGCGCAGGTTTTCGCCGAACCGGGCCTGGCACCGGGCGAGAGCAGACAACTGCTCGAGCTGCTCGCCCGGTTCCGCCATGCCGCCGGGGATTTCGACGACACGGCAAACCTCGCATTCCACGCGACCTGAGGGACTGAGCCGCGAATCGCGGGCCGACTCGCTTGGCAGGTAGCGCGAAAAGGTCCACCATGTAGCGCATGGTGCTGGTCCTCGGGGTGTCGGCGGGTGCGGGTGGGGCCCGTGCCGTGCTCAACCACACCGACCAACCGCATCTACCGCCACTGGACAGAGTGCGTATCCCGCGCCGCGCGGGCGCCTCGGTGGAGGAATCGGTACTCGCGGCGATCCGCCGGATGCGGGTGGCGGCCATCGCCCGCGACGAGTGCGTCACCGCCACCGTCGTCACCTGTCGCAGCGACCTGCACGGCGACGCCATCCGCGCGGCGGCGGGCCCTTCGGTGACCATCGTCGACGAACCGCTCGCCCAGCTGCGCTACCTGCGTTTCACCGGCCTGCTGCCCGACACCGATTCGGTGATGCTCTACGACCTCGGCAGCTCCGGCCTCACCGTCACCCACGCCGACTGCCGCACCGACACCATCCTGGCCAGTCAGCGCAGCACCGTCCTCAGCGGCGACGGCTACGACGCCCTGCTGCGCTGGCAACTGGCACGAGGCGGTGTCGCGGCCGACCGCCGTACCACCCGTACCCACCGCGAAATGCTCAGCCGCGCAAGGGTTGTCACCGCCACCGACGCCGATACCGGCGAGCGCGCCGTAGTCACCCGCAGCGATCTGGCCGCCTTGTGCGAAGCGGGACTGCATCATTCGGCATCGTTCGTGCGGAAGATGATCGAGGACACCGGCGTACGACCCGGTGCGCTCGTCCTGCTCGGTGGATGCGTCCGCAACCCGGCGCTGCGGCACGCCGTGGGTCAGCTGGTCGACCTGCCGATCGTGTACGACCCTGAGCCGGAATATGTTTCGGCACGCGGCGCGGTGCTGCTCGCCGCCAGGAAACCGTCGCGGCTGCGCATGCCACGGTTGCGGGCGGGCGCGACGGCCGACCAGGTCGCACCGGCCGGCCCCGGTCGGCGCAAATTCCTCGCCGCCGTAGCGGTGACGGCGACCCTGGGCGGCGCGGTCGCCGGGCTGCTCGGCACCGACGACCGGGCGGACGAGAAGACCCCGCCCACGCCCGCCCAGTTCATCGACGGCTCGCTACCCGCGAAATAACTAGCTGTTGGTGAAGTTCGGCGGCCGCCTCTCGGTGAAGGCGGCCATGCCTTCCTTCTGGTCGTCGGTCGCGAACAGCGAGTGGAACGCCCGGCGCTCGAACAGCAGACCTTCGGCCAGGCTGGTCTCGAAGGACCGGTTGACCGCGGCCTTGGCGAGCATGGCCGCGGGCAGCGACATGCTCGCGATGGTCTGCGCCGCTTCGAGCGCGGTATCGAGCAGCTGGTCGGCGGGCACGATGCGCGATACGACACCGGCCCGTTCGGCCTCCTCGACGCCCATGTTGCGGCCGGTGAGGATGAGGTCCATCGCCTTGGCCTTGCCGACCGCGCGGGTGAGCCGCTGCGAACCGCCCATGCCGGGGATGACGCCGAGCTTGATCTCGGGCTGACCGAACTTGGCGGTGTCGGCGGCGATCAGGATGTCGCACATCATCGCCACCTCACAGCCACCACCCAGCGCGTAACCGGCGACGGCGGCGATGGTCGGCTTGCGGAAGTTCGCCAGGCGGTCCCAGCCGGCGAAGGTGTCGGCCAGGAACATGTCCATGTAGGACTTGGTCGCCATCTCCTTGATGTCGGCACCGGCGGCGAAGGCCTTCTCCGAACCGGTGAGGACGACGGCGCAGATCGAATCGTCGCGCTCGAGTTCGTCGAGCGCGGCGGTGATGTCCGCGAGCACCTGCGCGTTGAGGGCATTGAGGGCCTTGGGACGGTTCAGCGTGATCCAGCCGACCCCGCCCTTGCCGTCGCTGCCGCCCTTGCGTTCCAACAGAATCGTCTCGAACTCGCTCATGGTCTGCAGACGATACCGAGCGGCGCCGCCACCGGACTACACGGGCAAACCGAGTTCGCGGTCGCCGAGCGGGGCGAAGTAGGTGTCGACCTGCGCGTCGGTGACCTCGGCGAGGGTCGCGGGCGACCAGCGTGGCGTGCGGTCCTTGTCGATCACCTGGGCGCGGATGCCCTCGGCCAGGTCGTGGGTGCTCAGCGCGGCCACGGTGATCCGGAATTCGACATTGAGAGCGGCGGCCAGGCTGAGCCGACGGGCGTTGCGCAGGGCGCGCAGCGTCGCCTTCACCGCGACCGGCGACTTGGCGAGGATGTCCTCGGCGGCCTTGGTCGCCTCGGGGAGGTCGGCCGCGCGCAGGGCCGCGATGATCTCCTCGACCGTGTCGGCGCGGTAGCAGCGGTCGATCCAGTCGGCGTGCGCGGCCAGCTCGGATTCCGGTGCGGGCGTGGCGAATCGGGCGATGGCCGCGTCGGCGGGAGTGGTGCGCAGGGCGTCGAGGAGCGCGGGCAGGTCGGCCGAGGGCACGAAGGTGTCGGCGAAACCGGCGACGATCGCGTCACCCGCGCCCATCCGCGCGGTGGTGAGGGCGACGTGGGTGCCCAGCTCGCCGGGTGTGTGCGAGAGCAGGTAGGTGCCGCCGACATCGGGCACGAAACCGATGCCCGCCTCCGGCATGCCGATCTGCGAGCGTTCGGTGACGATGCGGTGGCTGCCGTGCGCCGAGACACCGACGCCACCGCCCATCACAATGCCGTCCATGATCGCCACATACGGCTTGGGGTAGCTGTCGATCAGCTCGTTGAGCAGGTATTCGTCGCGCCAGAACGCGGCCGCCGCGGTGTCGAGCGGGGCGGGCGCGCCGGGGCCGCCGTCGTTGATCGCCTTGGCGTCGCGATGGATGGCGACGATGTCGCCGCCCGCGCACAGGCCACGTTCACCCGCGCCGACGATGGCGACGGTGTCGATGGTCGGGTCGTTCGCCCAGGCACGCAGGGCGTCGGTGACGGCCAGGCTCATCGCGTGGTTGAGCGCGTTGATGGCCCTCGGCCGGTTCAGCGTGATCAGACCGAGCCGGTCGCGGACCTCGAACAACACTTCGGCTTCACCCATGTCCGTCACGATAAAGTCGGATGTCCGAGTACCCGCAGCCGCGAGGTGCGAGTTGTGACCCATTCCACGCCGGTGCGTGGGGCAGAATCGGCGCATGGGCACCGACAACTTCGCACGGATATCCCGGCTGCGCGCGCTGATCGACCATGCGAACACCGGTGCGGGCGAACGCGCGACCGCCCAGCGCATGCTCGACCGGCTGTTGCGAAAAACCAGTGGCGGCAACCCTTCTCGACCTTCGGATCGGGTCTACGGTGAGCGGCACCACCGGCCGGGCAGACACGCGACCACGGCCGCCATCGTGGAGTCGGTGCGCGAGGACATCTCCTTCGCGCGCACCTTCGCCCCCGGTGCGCCCGGTGAGGTGATCGTGCACAGCCCACTGGCCGCAGCGCCGGCCGAACTCACGGTCGCGGTGACCACACCCTTCGCCGACCAGATCGTCGTCACGATCGACGACATCCCGCCGCAGTGGGGCTGGGAGTCCGACGAGTTCGACCGCATCGTCGCCACCCGCGACCTGCGCGCCCTCGCCGACGAACTGGCCGAGATCATCGACGCCTACAACCACTACGGCCCCGACGTGGGCCCCCGCTTCTTCCGCACCATCCGCGCCCAGCAGACAACCCTCATCCGCTGACTATCCGCCGCCGTGGAAGGTGGCCCGGTACGCCGAGGGGCTGGTGCCCAGCGATCGCGCGAAGTGCTGACGCAGGGAGGCGCCGGTACCGAACCCGGCCCGCTCGGCGATCTGGTCGACACCGAGCGTGGTCTGCTCGAGCAACTGCCTCGCCCTGATCAGCCGCTGTGCGGCGAGCCAGGCTCCCGGCGACATCCCGGTCTCGCGCCGGAATCTGCGGGTGAAAGTCCGCGGACTCATGGTGGCGTGCTCGGCGAGGACGCGCAGGGTGAGCGGCCGATCCAAGTGGTTCAGTGCCCATGCCCGGGTGCGGCTGGTCGTCGATTCGTCCTCGGCCGGGAGCGGTAGATCGATGAACTGCGCCTGGCCGCCTTCGCGATAGGGCGGCACGACCGTGCGCCGTGCGACGTCACCGGCGACGGCCACGCCGTGGTCGGTGCGGATCAAATGCAGGCACAGGTCGATGCCTGCCGCTTCGCCCGCCGCGGTGAAGATGCCGTCGTCCTCGGTGAACAGCACGGCGGCGTCGATACGCACTGCCGGGAAGGCCGCGCGGAGCCGGTCGGCGGACAGCCAGTGGGTCGTCGCGCGGCGCCCGTCGAGCAGGCCTGCGCGGGCCAGTACGAACGCGCCCGTACAGATCGACGCGATCCGGCGACCCGCCGCACGTGCCAGGCGCAGCTGCTCGGCGACCTGGTCCTGCGCGGCGTCGCTGACCTCGTCGAGCTCGTGCGAGGCCGGGACGACGATGGTGTCGGCGGTGGTGAGCGCCGCGCTGCCGTGCTCGACGGCGATGGCGAAATCGGCGTCCGTGCGCACGAGGCCCGGTTCGATCGCGCAGGTCAGCACCTCGTAGAGGCGCTCGCCGTCGGCGGAGCGGGCCGAGCCGAAGATCTGGTGCACGATGCCGAGCTCCATCGGCATCACCCCGGTACGAGCCAGGACCGCGACCCGATGGACAGCCATGGCCCGATCCTTTCACATATCGGCTTTCCGGCCACTGGTGTGCGTGTGCCGGACTCGGCAGCCTGGGAAGCACGAACGAGCTACCGAAAGGACTACGACCGATGCGAGTGCTGTGGGTGTTCGCCCATCCGGAACCGCGATCGCTGACCGCCCAGCTGCGCACCGCCGGAATCACCGCGCTACGCGAGGCCGGGCACGAGGTGATCGAATCCGATCTCTATGCCATGAACTGGAACCCCGTGGTGACGGCCGAGGACTTCGCGCATGACGGCGCCGAGCGGTTGGATGTGGCCAACGAATCCGAAGCGGCCCTGCGCACCGGCCGGCTGGCCGCCGACATCCGCGCCGAGCACGAGAAGCTGGCCTGGGCCGACACCGTGGTGCTGCATTTCCCGCTGTGGTGGTACGGGATGCCCGCGATCATGAAGGGTTGGCTGGACCGCGTGCTGGTGCAGGGTTACGCGTACGGGGTGCGTGATCCCGAGTCCGGTCGCACCCGCCGCTACGGCGACGGCGGCCTGGCAGGCAAGCGCGCCACGGCGGTGGTGTCGGTCGGCGCCCATACCGGGCTGGGACCGCGCGGCATCCACGGCGACCTCACGGAGGTTCTCTTCCCCCTGCTCCACGGCACTTTCTTCTACACCGGCATGGAGGTGATCGAGCCGGTCATCATCCCCGGCACCAACCGGGTGAGCCACGAACGCTTCGCCGCCATCACCGCCGACCTGCGCGCCCGGCTACTCACCCTGCCGACGACACCGCCCATCCCCTACCGCCACCAGGACAGCGGCGACTACGACGCCGACTGGAACCTGCACCAGGCCAACCACCCGGGAGCATCCGGCCTCGGGATCCACCGAAACAACGGTGAATCCCGTTGGGCCGCATCGGCTCGCTAGCCCAGCCCCTGGGCGAAGCCGCCGTCGACGACGAGTTCGGTGCCCGTGGTGAACGTGGCGTCCACCGCCAGGTACAGCGCCGCGGCAGCCACCTCCTCGACTGTGCCCGGCCGCGCCATCGGCGTCGTCGCCTTACCGTCGCGAATGAACTCGGCGCGTTGCTCCTCGGTCAGCTCGGCGACACCCATACTCGGCGTGAGGATGAAGCCCGGTGCCACCGCATTGACCCGGATGCCACGCGGAAGCAACTTGGCGGCAAGAACTTTCGAGAACGCGCGCACCGCTTCCTTCGCCGCCGAATACGCGCTGAGCCCGGGGAAGATCCGGTCGTTGGACACCGTCGTGTACACGATGGCACCGTGGTCGCGGATCAGCGGCACCAGCCGCTGGGTGGTGAAGAACGCGCCCTTGGCATTCACGTCGAAGACCCGATCCCAGTGCGACACAGTAACTTCCGGGAGGGTTTGAATTCCGCGATGCCATGGTTGACGAAGAGGTAGTCGATGCCGCCGAGGCGTTCCTCGACGATCCGGCCGAGGGCGTCGATGTCGTCGGGATCGGTCGCATCGGATCGGACGATATGGGCTGCGGCGGAATCCAGTGTCGCCCTGGCCTTCTCGATACCGGTCTCGCTGCGGCCGGTGAGCACGACATCGGCGCCGCGCGCAACGAGCGCCTCGACGACAGCCAGGCCCATGCCATGGGTGCCACCGGTGACGACGGCTGTTTTGCCCGCCAATGTTTTCGGAGCTGCTGTTTCGGTCATGCCACGACGGTAAAGTTTTACGTTGACGTGAAGGTCAAGGCATTGAGGCGGGCATCACATGCGGATCGGCGAGCTGGCACACAGAACGGGACTCAGCACCCGCGCGTTGCGCTACTACGAGGAACAGGGTTTGCTGCGCCCACGTCGACAGCCCAGCGGCTACCGAGAATTCGACGAATCCGCCGTCGAGGCTGTGCGGCGCATCCGCATTCTGCTGTCCGCCGGATTGCCCACCAGGGTGATCGTCGAGGTGCTGCCCTGCATGACCGAAGCAGGCACCTATCTCGCGCCGACCTGTCCGGAGATGGCCGACGACCTGCGCACCGAACTGGACCGGATGCGGCGCGACATCGCCGAACGCGAGGCGGCGACCGAGATCCTGGCGTCGATCCTGGCAGAGGCGCCGCGCGAGCAGCTTGCGGGGTGAGTCAGAGTGGACGTTTCGGCCCGACGACGGTGGCGACCAGGCCGCCGGTGAGCACGACCGCGCCGACAGCCAGAACGATGCTGGCGACGGCAGGCCCGCCTGACGTGTTGTCGGCGACCGCCTGACCGACGCCGATGGCGATGCACGCGGAACCGCCGAGAACGAGGACCGGTTCGCGCCGAAGCAGATAGGTGCCGAGAAAGACCGCCCCGACGAAGCCGGTAAGGACTGGGCGCCACAGCGATTCACCGAGCGTCACCGATTGCGCGCCTCCGATCGCGATCAGTCCACCGAGCAGGAATCCGGCCCAGTCGACGACGAGCAACCGCGCCCACGCGAGCCCGAACCAGACGGTCCCGAAGACCATGAGCGCGATGCCCTGCCACAGCCAGCGGTGCGTCCCGTCGGTGAGCTCGACGATCGTGGCGACGCCGAAACCGGCGATCGCGACCATCCCGAGCAGGCTCGGCACCATCAGATAGCCGAGCGTCGCCACCAACAGCCCCGCGCACAGAGCCGCGATCTCGGCTTCGCCGCCGCGCTCGCCGAACGCGGTCGCCACCGTGCCGCTGGTCGCCATGGCCGCCAGCACCAGCAGCGCCGACGCGAGCCTGGTTCGCACGGCCGTGGCGGTGGGCACACGGCGGAACAGGCCGGGCCGTCCACCGGCCAGCACCACGGCGCCACCGAGCGAGCACCCGGTGACGACGGCGAGCAACACCACTCGCCCGGTGTCGGCGACATCGGCCCACGCGCGGTCGAGGAACAGTCCGAGACCAGCCGCGACGAGCCCGGCACCGAGGTAGGCGACGATCTCGGCGACCACCCGGCCGGTCGGCGCACGCCCGGCTCGCTCCTGCGCCTCGACAGCTCGCAGCACCGCGTCACGCTGGTCACCACTGATGACCCCGCCCGCGACCAACCGCTCCAACGCCACGCCCACCCCGTGTTCGCGAACCATCCGTCGAGTATGTCGGCACCACACCCGAGTGCGCCCCTTTCGCAGTGACGCCGTTCACAGTAGGATTAGTTTGATGTCCTAGTATCGGGCGTTCTACAAAATGGCGGAGGAAGTCATGAGCACCTCATTGCACGTTCCTGTCCATCCGGTGCGGTTCGTGACCTCGGCCGCCCTGTTCGACGGGCACGACGCGGCGATCAACATCATGCGGCGCATCCTGCAGGCCCAAGGCGCGGAAGTGATCCATCTCGGACACAACCGGTCGGTGCGCGAGATCGTCGACGCGGTGGTCGAAGAGGACGTGCAGGGGGTGGCGGTGAGCTCGTACCAGGGCGGGCACATCGAGTTCTTCGAGTACCTCGCCGAGGCGCTGCGCGAGGCGGGTGCGGGTGACGTGCGCATCTTCGGTGGTGGCGGCGGCGTGATCGTCCCCGAGGAGATCGAACGCCTGGCCCGCAGCGGGGTGCGCATCTTCTCCCCCGAAGACGGCCAGCGCCTCGGCCTGCCCGGCATGATCAACGAGCTCATCCGGCTCTGCGATGTGGACCGGGCCGCCGTCGCCCCCGATCTGAACGCCCTCTACACCGGCGACCGAATCGCCTTGGCCCGCACCATCACCTGTCTGCAGCAGGGCGCCCTGCCCGAAACCGACCGCGCCGCGATCCTCGCCGCGGCGGACACGCGCGAAGTGCCGGTCCTCGGCATCACCGGCACCGGCGGCTCCGGAAAGTCTTCGCTCACCGACGAATTGGTGCGCCGGTTGCGTACCGACCAGCAGGACAAGCTGCGTGTCGCGGTGCTCGCCGTCGACCCGACCCGGCGCCGCGCCGGTGGCGCCCTGCTCGGTGACCGCATCCGCATGAACGCCCTCGACGGCGAACATGTGTACTTCCGTTCGCTGGCCACGCGCGGCAATCACGAACTGCCCGACGACATCGACACCATGATCGCCGCGTGCCGGGCAGCGGGCTTCGACCTGGTGATCCTCGAGACACCGGGCATCGGCCAGGGCGACGCGGGCATCGTCGACCACGTGGATGTGGCGCTATACGTGATGACGCCGGAGTTCGGTGCCGCCTCCCAGCTCGAGAAGATCGACATGCTCGACTACGCCGACGTGGTCGCGGTGAACAAGTACGAGCGGCGCGGCGCGGCCGACGCGGTGCGCGATGTGGCTCGCCAATTGATCCGCAACCGTGCGGAATTCGGTTCCGAGCCGTCCGACATGCCGGTCTTCGGTACCAGCGCGGCGACCTTCGACGACGACGGTGTCACCGCGCTCTACCAGCATCTGCTCACCCGGCTCACCGAGCACGGCCTCACGGTGGAGCCGGGCGCGCTGCCCCGGGTGGAGACGAAGGTGTCGACCAGGTTCGCCCAGCTCATCCCGCCGTCCAGGGTGCGCTACCTGGCCGAGATCGCCGAGACGGTGCGCGCCTACCACCAGGACACGGCACGGGAAATAGCTGCGGCGCAACGGGTTCAGCGATTGCGCGCGGTATACGAGGAGCTGCCCGATGATACCGCCGTCGGCGACTTGCTGGAGGCGGCGACCGGTGATCTGTCGCCCGCCTCGGCGGCCCTGCTGGACGAATGGCCCGCACTGGCCGAGAGTTATCGGGGCGAGGAGCAGGTGGTGCGGGTACGCGACCGCGAGATCCGTACCCCGTTGCGGCGCGAATCGCTCTCCGGCACAAGCGTTCCCCGGGTCGCGCTGCCCCGCTATACCGACGCGGGCGAACTGTTGCGCTTCCTGCGCGAGGAGAACCTGCCGGGCCGATTCCCCTTCACCGCAGGCGTTTTCCCGTTCAAGCGCGACAACGAGGACCCCACCCGCATGTTCGCGGGCGAGGGCGATCCGGCGCGCACGAACCGGCGCTTCAAGGCACTCAGCGCCCACACCGAGGCCACTCGCCTCTCGACTGCCTTCGACTCGGTGACCCTCTACGGCCACGAACCGGCGCAGCGGCCCGATATCTACGGCAAGGTCGGCACCTCGGGTGTGTCGGTGGCGACGATCGACGACATGCGCACCCTGTTCGACGGTTTCGACCTGTGTGAACCCACGACGTCGGTGTCGATGACCATCAACGGCCCGGCCCCGACGATTCTGGCGTTCTTCCTCAATGCGGCGATCGACCAAGCGGTGCACCGCTTCACCGAGTCGCAGGGCCGGGAGCCGACGGAGCAGGAGGCCGCCGAGATCAGGGCGCGCACGCTGTCCACCGTGCGCGGCACCGTGCAGGCCGACATCCTCAAGGAGGACCAGGGCCAGAACACCTGCCTGTTCTCCACCGAGTTCAGTCTGCGGATGATGGCCGATGTGCAGGAGTGGTTCGTCCGCAACAATGTGCGCAATTTCTATTCGGTGTCCATCTCCGGCTATCACATCGCCGAGGCCGGGGCCAACCCGATCAGCCAGCTCGCCTTCACCCTGGCCAACGGATTCACCTACGTGGAAACGTATTTGGCGCGCGGACTGGCGATCGACGAATTCGCGCCGAACCTGTCGTTCTTCTTCTCCAACGGGATGGACCCGGAGTATTCGGTCATCGGACGGGTGGCACGACGCATCTGGGCCGTCGCCATGCGCGACCGGTACGGCGCGGGGGAACGCGCCCAGAAACTGAAGTACCACATCCAGACCTCCGGTCGATCGCTGCACGCTCAGGAAATGCAGTTCAACGACATCCGCACCACCCTGCAGGCGCTGATCGCGGTCTACGACAATTGCAACAGCCTGCACACCAACGCTTTCGACGAAGCCGTCACCACACCCACCGAGGAATCGGTGCGCCGGGCGCTGGCGATTCAGCTCATCATCGCCAAGGAATGGGGGCTGGCGGTGAACGAGAATCCGCTGCAGGGCAGTTTCATCATCGACGAGCTCACCGACCTGGTCGAAGAGGCGGTGCTGCTCGAATTCGAGCGGATCAGTGAACGCGGCGGCGTGCTGGGCGCCATGGAGACCGGTTACCAGCGCGGCCGCATCCAGGACGAGTCGATGCGCTATGAGCAGCGCAAACACGACGGGACGCTGCCGATCATCGGGGTGAACACCTTTCGCGGCCCCGAAAGCGAGGCCGCGGCGCCGACGGTGGAATTGGCCCGCGCCACCGAGGACGAGAAACGGTCCCAGCTCGAGCGAGTGCAACAGTTCCGCGCCGAGCACGCCGAGGAATCGCATCGCGCGCTCGCCCGCCTGGCCGAGGTCGCCCACACCGACGGCAATATTTTCGAGGTACTGATGGACGCGGCACGGGTATGCACTCTGCAGCAGGTCACCGATACCTTTTTCGCCGTCGGCGGACAGTATCGGCGAACCGTCTGAGGCGACCGAATGCGACCATCGCCGCTGCCGGCGTGTGACAATTCCCGAAGCAATGCCGGCGCGGCGATGGGACGTACATGGATCTGACCGGGCTCGACATCATCGATGCGCATATCCACCAGTGGGATCCGCATACGACACCTCGATTGTCCAGCAAGCACGCCAAGCTGCTGCGGTATGTGCCGCTGCCGGTCGACCTCGCCGCGAAATTCACCCCGCGCCGCGACCTCCAGTTCGTCGGCGACCCCACGGCCTACCTCGGCCCGTATCTGCCCGCCGACTACCGCACCGACCAAGGCGGAGTCGCGGTGCGCGGGCTCGTGCACGTGGAAGCCGAGTGGACCGGTTCGGCGCCCGACGAGACGCGCTGGGTGGCCAGCCTGCCGTTCGGGGTCGATACGCCCACGCTCACCGCGATCGTCGGCTCGGCCGATCCCGCCGCCGCGGATCTGGGCCCAACGCTCGACGCGCATCAGTCGGCCTCGCCGCTGTTGCGCGGGATCCGGGCCACCGTCGCCCACCATCCCGATGCGGGAGTGAAGTCGTTCGCCGCGCACGACGGTCTGCTCACCGCGCCCGCCTTCCTCGACGGATTCGGTCAGCTCGCCGAACGCGGGCTCAGCTTCGACGCCTGGCTGTATTCGGGCCAGCTGCCCGAGGTGACGGCGCTGGCCGAACGCTTTCCCGAGGTGACGATCGTTCTCGACCACCTCGCCACCCCCGCCGGCATCTTCGGGCCGGTCGGCAAACACACCGGCAGGACAGCGGGCGAGCGACGCGACATTTTCGACCGCTGGCGCGACGACATCACCGATCTGGCCGCCCAGCCCAATGTGGTCGCCAAGGTGAGCGGGCTGATGATGCCGGTACTCGGCCACCCAGTCCCGCCGCGCGGGTTGTCGACCCAGTTGTCGGTGCTCGTCGACCGGTTGGGTCCGATGCTCGCCCACGCCCTGTCGATCTTCGGTCCCGACCGGCTGATCTGGGGTTCGAACTTCCCCGTCGACAAGCCGATCACCAGCCTCCCCGTGGCCGTCGACGCCGTCGCGACGGCGCTCAACAAGGCCGGTGCGTCGGCCGAGGACCTGCGGAAGGTCTTCGGCGGTAACGCTGTTCGCGTTTACCGCATCGACCTGGGGTGACGGGTTTTGTCGGTGGCACGGTTTAGCATCACGGGATGAAGACGACCGGCACGTTCGAACTCACCGCCTTCGACCCGACCGATCTGCAGCCGCAACCTCCGATCAGCACCGGCCTGCCGGTCGGCATCGCCCACATGACCAAGGTCTACGCGGGCGACATCACGGGCACCTCGGCCACGCTGTTCACCTCGGCGTTCGACATGTCGACGGGTGCGGGCACCTACATCGCCATGGAGTCCTTCGAGGGCAGCCTGGCGGGCAGGTCGGGCGCGTTCAACTTCGTCCATTCCGCCACCACCGGCGGCACCGATCGGACCGACGAGTTCTTCCACATCGTCCCCGGTAGCGGCACCGGCGAGCTCACCGGCATCACCGGCACCGGGGCCCTCTACGTCGACACCACCGGCGGCCACCACATCTGGTTCGAGTACGACCTGCCCTGAGGAACCGTCGGCTCGACAGAATCTCGACGCCGGACCGGCGTTATGAGCCCGATCGACTGCGAGTGACCGCGTAGTCCAACTACGTTGACCCCTGTCAACAGGACGCGTTCGAGGGAGCTGTGGTGGCGGCAGGGTTTCGGTGCTGGGTCGGTGGTGTCATCGCGGTGATGGCCGTTTCGGTGGCGGCTCCCGCCGTGGCCGCTCCTCCGCTCGGTCCGACCGGCGACACCACGTTCTACACCCCGCCCGCCGAGATCCCGGCGACGCCGGGACAGCCGATCAAGACCGAACCCATGTCGCTGCCGATCACCCTGCCTGGTAGCAACGGCCCGCTTCCGGCGGAAACCACCCGCGTGATGTTCTCCGCCACCGACCGCACGGGGTCGGCGGTCGCGGCGACCGGTGCGTATCTGCGGCCGACCCTGCCGTGGGTCGGACCCGGTCCGCGGCCGCTGCTCGTGCTCGCGCCCGGCACACAGGGTCAAGGCGACCAGTGCGTGCCGTCGAACACCCTGGCATTTCTGTTGCAGTACAACGGCGGACTCGATGTGGGCGTGCAGTACGAGCAGTACGCCGCGATCTACCCGTTCCTCGCGGTCGGTGGTGCGGTGATGCTCACCGACCACGAAAGTTTCGGCACTCCGGGACCGCACAGTTACATGTCGCGTGCGTCCACCGGACAGGTCATGCTCGACGCCGCGCGGGCCGCCCGTGAACTGCCCGGCAACGGACTCGAACCGGGTGCCCCGGTGGCGCTGTGGGGCTATTCGCAGGGTGGCGGGGCTGCGGCCGCCGCGGCGGAACTCGCCCCGAGCTACGCACCGGACCTGCCGATCGTCGGCGCCTACGCCGGAGCACCGGTGGTCGACGCACGCGCCCAGCTGCGGCACTTCGACCGCGGCTCGCTGGCCGGCGCCCTCGGCTACTACATCAACGGCGCCGTCGACGAGAACCCCGCACTCGCGCCCGCCACCGATCGGCTGCTCAACGACGCGGGCAAGCGCATGCTGGCCGACACCGCACGGCAGTGTGTGGCCGAAACCGTAGCCACCCAGGGTTTCCGGGACAGCCGTAGCTGGACGAGCACCGGACAGAGCGTGGTCGAAGCGTTGGATTCCGACCCGGACTGGGCAGCCCACCTCGACGACGACCGGGTCGGACAGTTGCGACCCGGCGCCCCGGTACTCATCCACAGCACGGCCGATGATGAACTGGTGCCCACCTACAGCGCTCGCAGGCTCGCCGCGGACTGGTGCGCCGCCGGTGCCACCGTGGCCTACTACGAGCAGCCGCTCCCCGGCGATCCGGTGAAACTCGGTGTGTCACATGTGCTCAACAGCCCGCTGAGCTTGCCGGGCGCGCTGCTGTGGCTGCACGGCCTGTTGCGGGGCGAGCCCGCGCAGCGCACCTGCTGAACTCAGCTGTCGAATTCGGCGTAGAGGGAACGTAATTCGCGGAGGCCGGTGGCGGCGGTCTGCTCGTCTTCGGCCGACATGCGTAGGGCACGGCGCAAAGCCATGGCATCGAGGTCCTCGATGACGGGGTGGAATTCGATGCGTGGCAGGTCGGGGAGGGTGAGGTGGTCACCGTAGGGATCGTCGGAATCGGTGGTGCGGGTTGATCTTTCGACGCCACCGATCAGGGTGTCGAGGTCGAGTCCGCGCAGGGTGAGGATTTCGCCCGGTTGCTCGTCGAGGCGTTCGGCGAGCAGGTAGCAGACGGCGGCCACGTGTTTACACGGCCAGCCCATGTCCGGGCAGGTGCAGGAGAAGTCCAGTTCGGCGGCGGTGGTCGGCAGCAGGTGGGGGCCGAGTGCGGGCGGTAGAGCGCCCGAAGCGATTTCGGCGAGCATCCCTGGCGCTTCGCGGATCTCGGCCAGTAGCAGCTCGATCTCCTCCTCGCGCAGCGGCCGCACCGACAGCACGGAGGTGAACGGGCTCGGTTGGCTGCCCTGCACCTCGGCGGTGACCGCGCCGCGCTCCACGCGATAGTTCACCACCTGCCCGACCCGCGCATAGGTGCGCCCGCGCGAGAGCCTGCCCGCGTCGGCCACCTTCTCCACCGCCTCGAGCAGCGACTTTCCCCACCAGGTGCGCCCGAAACCGCCGCGCGCCTGCGCACCGCCGCGCACCGGTTTGCGCGGGCCGAACTGACTGAAATCGGCCATCAGTCACCCACCGCCTCGGCCCCGAGGGTGAACAGTTCACGCAACTCGTCGGTGCCCAGTTCGGTGATCCAGTTCTCCCCCGCCCCGACGGCCAGGTCGGCCAATGCCTTTTTACCGCTGATCATTTCGTCGATGCGCTCCTCGATGGTGTCGACGCAGACGAGCTTGCGCACCTGCACCGCACGCTGCTGGCCGATGCGGAACGCGCGGTCGGTTGCCTGGTTCTCCACGGCCGGGTTCCACCAGCGGTCCAGGTGGATCACATGATTGGCGGCGGTCAGGTTCAGGCCTGTGCCACCCGCCTTGAGCGAGAGCAGCATCAATGGCGGTCCGCCCTCGGCCTGGAACCCTGTGACCATGTCGTCGCGACGCTGCTTGGTCACCCCGCCGTGCAGGAACGGGATGGGAGTGCCGAACCGTTCGGTGAGGAACGGCAGGATCAGGTCGCCGAACTCACGGAACTGCGTGAACAACAAGGCCTTCTCGCCATCGGCGAGGACGGCGTCGAGGATGTCCTCCACCAGGGCGAGCTTGCCCGAGCGATGGCCGCCGCGGCGCATGATGGGCGAGGCGTCGCCGAGGAAATGCGCGGGATGGTTGCAGACCTGCTTGAGCCTGGTCAGCGCGCCGAGCACCGCGCCCTTGCGCGCCATGCCCTTGGCATCTTTGAGCTTCTCCAGCATGTCGTCGACCACGGCCTGATACAGCGCGGCCTGCTCGACGGTGAGGTTGGCGCGCACCGTCATCTCGAGCTTCTCGGGCAGATCGCTGATGACCGCCGGATCGGTTTTGAGCCTGCGCAGCACGAACGGTTCGGTGATGAGCCGCAACCGGTCGATGGCCTGCTGGTCGCGTTCACGTTCGATGGGCACCGCGAAGCGGGCACGGAAGGACTGCGGGCTGCCGAGCAGCTTGGGCATGGCGAAATCGAACAGGGCACGCAGTTCTTCCAGCCGGTTCTCCACCGGCGTTCCGGTGAGCGCCAGCCGATGCCGGGCCCGCAGGGCGCGGGCGGCCCGTGACTGCCTGGTTGTCGCGTTCTTGATGTGCTGAGCCTCGTCGAGAACCACCCGCTCCCAATGCTGTTCGCTCAGCAACGCGGCGTCGCGCGCGAGCAGGGCATAGGTGGTGACGACCAGATCCGCCTCCGCGACCGCCGCGGCGAAATCCGCGCCTTTGCGCCGATCGGTGCCGTGGTGCACGAGGACGCGCAGGTCGGGTGCGAACCGTTCGGTCTCGCGCTGCCAGTTGCCGACCACCGACATGGGGCACACCAGCAGCGTCGGCCCTACCGGACCGACGGCCTCGCGTTCGTGCACGAGGAGCGCGAGTACCTGCACGGTCTTGCCGAGTCCCATGTCGTCGGCCAGGATCGCGCCGCAATCGAGCCGGTTCATGGTGGCCAGCCAGCTCAGGCCGCGCTCCTGATAGGGGCGGAGCTGGGCTTTCAGGCCGATCGGCACCGGAACCGGCTCGGGATCGCCGTGTCCGGTGAACAATTCGGCCGCCCAGCCGTCGGCGGTGACCTCGGTGACCGGCACATTGTCGACCCGTTCGGCGGCGAGTTCGCCGATCATGTCGGCCAGGGTGATCGGGGTGTCGTCGGCGTGCAGCGCCACGTACCGGGCGGCAGCCGCCAGCGCGCGGTGGTCGGCCTGCACCCATTCACCGCGCAGCTGGACGAGATCGGATTTGCTGCGCACCAGCCGTTCCATTTCGGCCGGGCTGAGCACCATGTCCCCGAGCGCCAATTCCCAACGGTAGGAAAGCAATCCGCTCAGGCCGACGGTGGATTCGGCGGCGGCCGGGCTGCTCACCCGCAGGCGCATGCTCGGTTCGGCGATGTTCCAGGCGCGCGGCAGCAGCAGGCGAATCCCGGCCTCCTGCAGCGCATGCGCACCGTGGGCCACCAGGTCGGCGACCACCTGGGTCGGCAGCAGGAGGTCGAGGCCGCGCGGGTCGGTCGGCAGATCACGCAGGCGCGGGTAGGCCTTGCGGGCTTGGCCCAGCTTCTCGGCGGCGGTGCGTGCCAGGACCGGATCATCATCGAGGACAACGGGTTTCGGCGCGTCGTCGACCGGGCGCAGACAAACCTGCAGTCGCCACAGCGCGACCGAGTCGTCGTCGGTGCCGAATTCGCCGTCGGGTTCGCACAGGCGAAGGACCAGTTCGGGTTCGTCGGCGGCGTATCCCTCGCGCCACTGCGACAGTGTTTCGGCCAGCCGGTAGGAGCCCTCGTCGAGCGGGGTGTCGCTCATCAGCGCCGCCAGCAGCGGGTGCGTCAGCGAACGGTGGCTCAGGTATTCGCGGGCGATCGGGTCGGTGAGTTCGGTGACCAGGTCCTCGAGCACCCCCGTGGGCGGCCCGGCGACCCGCAGCGCGGCGGGCATGGCCGTGGCCAGCTCGGCGAGCCACGCGCGCTGACGCTGCCCGCCGACCAACCGCCACCGCACCCACCACTGCCCGTCGGCGCGATCCACCTGCGGCACCACCCGACCTGCCCGCACCCAGCGCTCGATGCCACGGGCGACGTGCGCGAGGAATCGCAGGTCGCCGGAGATGTGCTCGCGAGGCAGCCTGCTGCGCAGCACGACGGCGGCCGTCGGCGGCGCGAGCGCGTGCGCGCGGACCTCGGCTCGACCCGGTGCGCCCGTCTCGTCGACGACGAGCACCTCGGCGCGATGCCGGAACCGCGCGCGCTCGAGAATGTCGCCGAGCACCGAACCCACCGCAACGGGTTGCCCGTCGTGCCACAGCAGCAGGCCCGAACCGGGGGACCACAGACCGTGCAGCATGGTTGCCATCCAAGCAGCAACCACCGACACCGCGCGCTTCGCCATCGCTCTGGATTTCTGGGCTCCCACGGAACATACTTGGATATTCCCTGGTCACGGCCGGAAGATCACCGGCGACAACTGCATATCCACCCAGGCGAACCGGCCACGAACCGGCTCGGCCGATGAACCCCTTGACTGCGTGCGGAGGGCAGCGATGACGATTCTGCTCCAGGTTCTCGAGCAGAGCTACACCCCCACCACCCCGTGGGAGCGGCGCAAGTTCACGTTCGTCGATGCCGGGAAGATCGTCGGCATGCGCCTGGACGGTCAGTCCGGCGTATGGATCGATCTGTCCCGGCCCGGTGAATCCCAGCGACTGGCCCACACGGCCGACCCGCGCGATTCCATCACCTTCCTGCTCACCGTCTTCGCCAAGATCGCCGAGTGCGAGGACCGGGGTGGTTCGTGGTTGATCGGCCACGACGGCACCCACATCTCCTCGATCGCGGCCACCCGGTTCCCGCCACACGCCGCTGAGCTCGCGGCCGACGACATCCTGGCGCGCGCCTGGCTGTAGTGGCACAGGCAAGTCGGCGAAGTTGTCGGTGGGGTCGGCTACAACCTGTGCATGGGGAGACTCGCGTGGCTGGTCGTGCTGGTGCTCGCGTGCGCGGGTTGCGGGGTGCTGGCGCCCGAACCGGTCGCGCCCGCGCCGGGTAGTCCCACGCGGGCAGAGGTGAGCGCGCTGCTCGATCAGGTGCGCGTGATCGATGCGCGACCGCACCCCGGCGGGTACGAACGCGGCTGCAAGGCCGGGCAGGGTTGTGTGTTCGGTCCGGCCTGGTCCGACGACACCGACGCACCCGGCGGTCACGACGGCTGCGACACCCGCAACAACGTGCTGGCCGCGCAGCTGCGCGATGTGGTTCGCCGGGGTCGCTGCGTGGTGGTGGAAGGCGTGCTCACCGACCCCTACACCGGCACCGACATCGCTTTCCGCAAGTCCGACGGCGGCGACATCCAGATCGACCACGTCTATCCGCTCGCCGCCGCCTGGGACATGGGCGCACACGCCTGGCCACCGGAACGCCGTCTGCGCTTCGCCAACGACCTCGCCGTCAACCTGCTCGCCACCAACAAGGCGACTAATCAGTCCAAAAGCGACGACATGCCTGGCGAGTGGCTGCCACCCGCCCGGCCCAACCACTGCTTCTACGCCGCCAAGTACCTCACCGTCGCCGTCGCCTACGACTTACCGATCACCGCCGCCGACAACGCCGCCCTCCACGACATCGCCCGCACGTGTCCTTGATGGGTGCCGCCACTGTCAGGCGCCCGTCGCCACCGGACGCTTCGGGTCGTTGGACCACTGGGACCAGGATCCCGGGTAGAGGGCGGCGTCGATCCCGGCGACGGCCAGGGCGGCGATTTCGTGCGCAGCGGTGACGCCGGAACCGCAGTAGACCGCGACCGGTCCGTCGCCGAACTCGGCGAAGCGCTCGCGCAATTCCTCGGCGGTGCGGAAATGACCTGTGGGGTAGAGGTTTTCGGCGGTCGGCGCGCTGACGGCGCCTGGGATATGACCGGCCTGCGGATCGACCGGTTCCACCTCGCCTCGGAAACGTTCGCCCGCGCGAGCATCGAGCAAGACACCCGACCATTTCGCGGCGGCGTCCGCATCGATCACGGGCAGCGCGCCGGGTCGAACTACCAGGTCACCGGGGGTCGGATCGGGTTCGGCACCGGTCGCGAGTTCTCCGCCGGACGCGGTCCAGGCGGGCAGCCCACCGTCGAGAATGCGCACGTTGTCGGCACCGGCCCAGCGCAACAGCCACCACGCGCGGGCCGCCGCCATGCCACCGGTCGCGTCGTAGACGACCACGGGCTCATCGGCGCCGAGCCCCCAGCTGCGGGCGCACTTCTCGAAGGTTCCGGGGTCGGGCAAAGGGTGCCTGCCGCGGGCCGGTGACGGTGCGGCGGCCAGTTCCGTCTCCAGGTCGACGAACACCGCGCCCGGAATGTGCCCGTCGAGATAGTGCTGTGGACCGTCCGGATCCCCGAGTGCCCACCGCACGTCAAGCAGATGAATCTTGTTCGCCGCCAGCTCCTCCCGAAGCTCGGCCGCCGAGATCAGCACCGCACCCACGCCAACTCCTCACTCCCGGTCCGTCCCCCGCCGCCACCCTACGCACTCCCCGCCCACCCACACCCGAAACCGCACCCCACACATCGGACGGAGGCTGGACAGATGATCACCACGCTCCGGTGGCGGCAACGACCGAGAGCCACACGCCACCGGAGCGTGGTGATCGAGCGGCCGGCACCGCGGGCCGGATCAGGCCAGTTTCGCGCTACTGGCCGGTGACGCTCCCAGACCCGTCGGGCAGGATTTGCCGAATGTCGCAGGTCTCCACCAGTTCGTCGTCCGATGCCACCGAGCAGCCGGCCGGGATAGGTCAGCCGCTCGGTGCGGGCGCGGTGACCGCGCTGGTCGGGTTCACCAGCTCCTTCGCGGTGGTGCTGAGCGGGTTGCGGGCGGTGGGAGCGAGTCCGGCGCAGGCGGCGTCGGGACTGCTCGTGCTGTGTTTCACGCAGGGCATCGGCATCCTGCTGTTGAGCTTCCGGTACCGGATTCCGATCACCCTCGCCTGGTCGACGCCCGGCGCGGCACTGCTGGTGAGCACCGGCCTGGTGGCTGGTGGGTGGCCGGGCGCGGTCGCGGCGTTCGCTGTGACGGGCGTGCTGATCGTCGTCACCGGTCTGTGGCAGCGTCTCGGTTCGCTGGTCGCGGCGATTCCCGTGCCGATCGCCCAGGCCATGCTCGCCGGCGTGCTCGTTCCGCTGTGCCTGGCTCCGGTGCAGGCATTGCGTACCTCGCCCGCCGTGGTGGTTCCGGTGATCGTGGTGTGGCTGGTGCTGCAACGGTACGCACCGAAGTGGGCGGTGCTCGTGGCCTTCGCGACGGCGGCTGTGGGCACCGGCATCGACATCGTGGTCGCCGATCGGCACCTCGACCTGTCCGCCATGGTTCCGACACTGGAATGGACCGCGCCCCACTGGCATTGGCAGGCGATCGTCGGTATCGCCGTTCCGCTCTACATCGTGACGATGGCCTCGCAGAACATCCCCGGTGTGGCGGTGATGCGCTCTTTCGACTACCAGGTGCCGTGGCGGCCGGCCATGCTCGTCACCGGCATCGGCACCGTCCTCGGCGCCCCTGCCGGCGGTCACGCCATCAACCTCGCCGCCATCAGCGCCGCGCTCGCCGCCGCCCCGAGCGCGAGCCCGGACCCGAAGCGCCGCTGGATCGCCGCGGCCACCGCGGGCGCCTCCTATCTGGTCCTCGGCCTGGCCTCCGCCGCCCTGGTCACCCTCATCGCCGCCGCACCCGCGGGCACCCTCGAAACCGTCGCGGGCCTGGCCCTGCTCGCCACGCTCGCCGCCTCCCTCTCCGCCGCCCTCACCGACCCGGGCGACCGCCTCGCCGCCCTGGTCACCTTCCTGGTGGCCGCCTCCGGCACCACCCTGCTCGGGATCGGCGGCGCCTTCTGGGCGCTGCTCGCCGGCCTCATCGTCCGCCGCATACTCCCAGCTCAGAAGTAGGTGCGCTGAGGTCGATCCGGACCTCACGGCCTGACCCGCGCGCTCCGCCGAGCCTTCCGTCCGAGTCAGGTGGAATCCGGGCCCTACAGCCTGACCCGCAGGTTCCGTCGATCTCAGTCCGGGTCGGCGAGGCGGTCGAGGAGGGGTGCGGTGCGTGGTCCGACGAGTTCACGCATGACGAGCGCCATGTTCGTGCGTTCGACGCCGGGGATCTTCAGGATGGCGCCCGCGATGCGGTAGAGGTCGTCGGCGTCGCGGGCCACGATGCGGACGGTGAGGTCGGTTTCGCCGGTCATGCCGCAGACCTCGGTGACCTCGGGAACGTCGGCGAGCTCGTCGACCACCGCATCCAGCCGGTGCTGGTCGACGACCACCGCGACGAAGGCTGCCAGCGGATAGCCGAGAGCACGCGGTTCCACGCGGCGCTCGAAACTGCCGAGCACCCCACCGCTGTCCCAGCGCGCGAGTCGCGCCTGCACCGTATTGCGTGACAACCCGAGCCGGGCGGCCAGTTCCACCCCGGTGGCCCGGGGGCTGGCGATCAGTTCGCGCAGCAATCGCGCGTCGGTCGCGTCGAGGGTCACGGCGGGTTCGCGACTGGTCATACAACGCAGTATGACAGTGCTACACCCCAGCACAACGTGCATTCTGCTCAGTCACGTGTCGTTCACTTGCGCAGGTGGCGGTATCGTGGATGCTGTGTGATACACATCGCACTCAGCGATCAGTCGTACCCGCATCGGCCCACAAGGCGCGGTGGAGAGGAGGCGATCTCGATGCCGGAGAAGCAGACCTACCCGGTCCAGTTGATCCAGCCGGACGGACGTCGCGTATTCGATCGTGAGCACGGCGCGCTGGTCGCCGATATCGATGCCGAACGATTGCGGGGCCTCTACCGGGACCTCGTCGTGACCCGCCGGATCGATCTCGAGGCGACCGCCCTGCAACGCCAGGGTCAGCTCGGCCTGTGGCCACCCATGCTCGGCCAGGAGGCCGCGCAGGTCGGCTCGGTGCACGCACTGCATCCCGACGACTACATCTTCTGCTCGTACCGCGAGACCGCGGTGGCGTATTGCCGTGGCGTACCGCCCGAGCAGCTGACGAGGCTGTGGCGCGGAGTTGCCCACCACTGCTGGGATCCCGACGCGGTGAACATGACCAACGCCAATATCGTCGTCGGTTCCCAGGGTCTGCACGCCACCGGTTACGCCTACGCCGCCCACCTCGACGGCGCCGACATCGCCACCATCACCTACTTCGGCGACGGCGCGACCAGCCAGGGCGATATCGCCGAGGCGCTCGGCTTCGCCGCCACCTGGAGCGCACCGGTGGTGTTCTTCTGCCAGAACAACCAGTGGGCGATCAGCGAACCGGTCACCGTGCAGAGTCACGTACCACTGGTGCGCCGGGCCGACGGATACGGTATTCCCGGTGTGCAGGTGGACGGCAACGATGTGCTGGCCGTGCTCGCCGTCACCCGCCAGGCGGTCGAACGCGCCCGCAGCGGCGGCGGCCCCACCTTCATCGAGGCGATCACCTACCGGATGGGTCCGCACACCACGGCCGACGACCCGAGCCGGTACCGCACCGCTGCCGACATCGAGTACTGGGAGCGGCGCGATCCGATCGAGCGGGTGCGGCTGCTGCTCGAACGCGAGGGTCTGCTCGACGACGAGTTCGCCCGCTCGGTCGCACGCGCGGCCGACGAGGTCGCCGACCGGGTACGCACCGCGACGCTGCAGATGCCCGACCCAGACCCACTCCGCATGTTCGATCACGTCTACGCGACCGAGCACCCGCTGATCACCGAAGAGGCACAACAGTTCTCGGCCTACCTCGCCGAAGGAGCGCAGTCATGATCACCACCTTCGCCGCCGCTCTCAACACGGGTCTGCGCCGCGCCATGGAAGACGAGCCGAAGGTGGTGTTGCTCGGTGAGGACATCGGCAAGCTGGGCGGGGTGTTCCGGGTGACCGACACGCTCCAGAAGGATTTCGGCGACAATCGCGTCATCGATACGCCCCTTGCCGAATCCGGCATCGTGGGAACGGCTTTCGGAATGGCATTGCGTGGGTACCGACCGGTGGTGGAGATCCAGTTCGACGGTTTCGTCTATCCCGCGTTCGACCAGATCGTGTCGCAGGTCGCCAAGATCCACTACCGGACGGGTGGAAAGGTGAAGGCGCCGTTGACGATCCGCATTCCGTTCGGCGGCGGTATCGGTGCCGTCGAACACCATTCGGAGTCGCCGGAGGTGTATTTCGCGCATACCGCCGGTCTGCGTGTGGTGTCGCCAAGTACGCCTGCCGACGCTTATCACATGCTCCGGCAGGCCATTTCGCTCGACGATCCGGTGGTCTTCTTCGAGCCGAAGCGCCGGTACTGGGACAAGGCCGACGTGGACTTCCACAGCGAACCCGACCTGCCACTGCACAAGGCCCGTGTGCTCACCGAGGGCACCGATGCCACCGTCCTCGCCTACGGCGGTACCGTCGCCACCGCACTGACCGCCGCGAAAATCGCTGGTGAGGAAGGCAACTCGATCGAGGTGATCGATCTGCGCAGCCTGTCGCCGCTGGATGTCGACACCATCGCCGAATCCGTCGACAAGACCGGACGGCTGGTGATCGTGCACGAGGCGCCGGTATTCGCCGGGCTCGGTGCCGAGATCGCGGCACGGATCACCGAGCGCTGCTTCTATCACCTCGAGGCGCCCGTGCTGCGCGTAGGCGGCTACGACATCCCCTATCCCCCGGCTAAGCTCGAAAAGCACCATCTGCCTGATCCCGACCGCATCCTCGCCGCGGTCGACCGCTGCCTAGCCGCATGACGACGAAAGGTGCGCCCGTGCCGCAACCCGCTGGCGACGACGGACACGTGCTCGAATTCCGTCTCCCCGACCTGGGTGAGGGCCTCGCCGACGGCGACCTGGTTTCGTGGGCCGTCGACGTGGGCGACACGGTGGAACTGAACCAGACCATCGCCGAGGTGGAGACCGCCAAGGCGGTGGTCGCGCTGCCGTCGCCGTTCTCCGGAACGGTCGTCGAATTGCTTGCCTCGCCCGGCGATACGGTGCCGGTGGGCGCCCCGCTGATCCGGGTGCGCAACGACCTCGAGGTCACCGACCCGCCCACCGCCGAGGATCGAAGGGACGTGCTGGTCGGGTACGGGCCCGAGGCCGAAGCCACCTCGCGACGCCGCAAGCCGACACCGTCGATGGCGTCCACTACGCCGAGCACGCACCGGGCCGCTGCCACGCCCGCGGCCCGGAAACTGGCCAAGGAGCTCGGGATAGACCTGTGGTACGTCGCGGGTTCGGGACCTGAGGGCGCGGTCACCGTCGAGGACGTGCGCTCGGCCGTGCCGGTCACCGGACCGCGGGCCAAGCCCGGGGCCGAGCTCGCCGCTGTCGCCCAGCAGAACGGGCACGACGCGGGTCTCATCGAGTCCAGGGCCCGCGAGGAACGCACGCCCGTCACCGGAATCCGCAAGCGCACCGCCGCCGCGATGCTGGCCAGCGCCCGCACCATTCCGCAGGCGAGCACATTCGTCACCGTCGACTGCACGGCATCGATGGAACTGCTCGACCATCTGCGCACCACGAAGTCGTTCGAAGGACTCACCCTCACCCCGCTGGCCCTGGTCGCGCGTGCCGCTCTGGCCGCCATCGCCGAACACCCAGGCATCAATGCCGCATGGGACGAGCAGAATCAGCAGATCGTCACCAAGCACTACGTGAACCTGGGCATCGCGGTCGCCTCCGATCGAGGGCTGCTCGTCCCGAACCTCAAAGACGCGCAAACCCTGAGCCTGCGCGAACTGTGCCGCGAGATCAGCTGGGCCGCCGACACCGCCCGCTCGGGCAACGCCACTCCCGCCGACCTCCTCGGCGGCACCTTCACCATCACCAATGTCGGGGTCTTCGGCGTCGACACGGGCGTCCCGCTGGTCAACCCCGGCGAAGCCGCCATCCTCTGCGTCGGCTCGATCCGCAAGCGCCCCTGGGTCTTCCGCGACGAACTAGCCGTCCGCTGGACAACCACCCTCGGCCTCAGCTTCGACCACCGCATGATCGACGGCGAACTCGGCGCCCGCTTCCTCGCCACCACCGCGACCTTCCTCGAGGACCCCCTGACCCTCCTCAGCCGCGTCTGACCTGGCCGGACCGCCCCCACCTGAGCGGATCGGGGAATATACGAGTCCCGCAACGCAGGCGAAACACGGTGCGCTCCCGCTGTAAAAATCGGGGGCTACAACCTGTGTATGAGCGAGGCACATCCTGTCGACACCCGGTTGCCGTTGGGTCGGCAACTGGCTTTCGGCCTGCAGCACGTCCTGATCATGTACACCGGGTGTATCACCGTGCCGCTGGTTTTCGGGGCGGCGGCGGGGTTGGATCGGGCGACGATCGGGTTGTTGATCAGTGCTGATCTGCTGGTGGCCGGGGTGATCACCCTGGTGCAGAGTCTCGGGGTCGGCAAGCTGGCCGGGGCGAGGCTGCCGATCGTGTGTGGTGCCACCTTCGTCGGGCTCAATCCGATGATTCTGATCGCGAAGGAGTACGGACTCGACGCGGTGTACGGGTCGATGCTGATCGGTGGCGTGGTCGGTGTGGCCCTGGCGTGGCCGTTCGCGCGGGTGGCGCGCTTCTTTCCGCCGCTGGTCACCGGGACCGTGCTGACCGTGGTGGGTGTGTCACTGATCGGGGTGGCCGGTGGCCTGATCATCGGCAACGATCCGAAGGCGCCGAGCTTCGCGTCGCCGTCCAGTATCGGGTTGGCGGCGGTGGTGGTGCTGATCGCGGTCGGTTTCGTGTGTCTCGGTCGTGGCGTGTGGTCACAGCTGGGTGTGCTCATCGCGCTGGTCGCGGGCATCGTGATCGCGCTGCCGATGGGGCTGATTTCGACGGCGGGCGTCGGTGCCGCCGACTGGATCGGCATTCCGCAACCCTTCCACTTCGGGTCACCGCAGTTCCCGGTGACCGCCGTGGTGGCGATGAGCATCGTGATGGCGGTGGTGTTCGCGGAGTCGACCGCGAGCATGCTGGCGATCAGCGAGATCACCGGAAAACCGCTCGGCAGAGGTGACCTCGCGCGCGGCCTGGTCGGCGACGGCCTGTCCGGTGTGCTCGGCGGCGTCTTCACCGCGTTCATCGACACCATCTTCAACCAGAACGTCGGCGCGGTCTCGACGACAAGGATCTACAGCCGGTACGTGACCGCGGTGAGTGGGGCGATCCTGGTGCTGCTCGGCCTCGTCCCCCGCTTCGGTGAAGTAGTGGCGGTGATCCCGAAACCGGTGGTCGGCGGCGTGGGTCTGGTCCTGTTCGCGACGGTCGCCGTGGTCGGTGTGCAGACCTTGCTGCAAGCCGACCTCACCGACCGGGTGAATGCCACCATCGCGGCCACGGCCATCGGCATCGGTCTGCTACCGGTCTTCACCAAGGACATGTTCGACAAGTTCCCCACCTCGGCGCAGATCCTGCTGGACAGCGGTGTCACCCTCGGCGCGGCCACCGCCTTCCTGCTGAACCTGGCCTTCAACCACACTGTCCTCGGCACGCTTGCCCGCACCGCGAAGGCACCCGCCGAACCGGTCCGCGAGCCGGTGGCCGCCACCTGAACCGCCCGCGATCCGATGCGGGAGCGGCGGCGGCGCCGTTAGGGTGCGAGCATGGAGACAGCAGGCAAGGTCGCGATCGTCACCGGCGCGGGTGCGGGCATCGGTGCCGCACTCGCCGCCCGTCTGGTCGCCGGTGACGCACGAGTCGTCGTCGCCGATCTCGACGGTGACAGCGCGGCGAAGGTGGCCGCCGAACTCGGCGACAAGGCAATAGCAGTCGGTGGTGACGTGGCCGACGAACAGGTGGTCGCGCAGCTCATCGCCACCGCCGAACGCGAATTCGGCCCGGTCGACCTGTATTTCGCGAATGCCGGAATCGGCGGTGGGCCCGGCCTCGACAGCACCGAGGACCAGTGGGCCGCTGCGATCGATGTGAATGTGATGGCGCACGTGCGGGCCGCGAAGCTGCTCGTGCCGGGTTGGGTCGAACGGGGCGAAGGCTACTTCGTCTCGACGGCGTCGGCGGCGGGTCTGCTCACCCAGCTGGGTTCGGCACCGTACTCGGTGACCAAGCACGCGGCGGTCGCGTTCGCCGAATGGCTGTCGATCACCTACGGCGACAAGGGCCTTCGCGTGAGCTGCCTGTGTCCGATGGGCGTCGACACCCGGCTGCTCAGCGGCGACCTCATCCCGGAGAACCCCGACGCCGCGGCCTTCGCGATCAAGGCGGTGAAGACCGCGGGCGCGGTGCTGTCGACCGAGGACGTCGCCGAGACCGTCATCGAGGCGATGGCCGCCGAACACTTCCTCATCCTGCCGCACCCGGAGGTGCTGCAGATGTATCGCAACAAGGGCGCCGACTACGACCGATGGATCGCGGGCATGCGCCGTTTCCAGGAAGCACTGCGCGGGTAGGACTGTTACTCGGTCACGAGTTCCGCGGCGGCCGTACGCACCACGTCGGGAATCGGCACCGGCTTGCGTGTTTCGTTGTCGACGTAGACGTGCACGAAATCGCCGGTGGCCGCCAGCTCGAGACCACCGTCGATTTCCCGGAAGATCGCCAGGTCGTAGGTGATGCTCGACTTGCCGAGGCGGGAGATACGCAACCCCACCTGCAGCTGGTCGGGGAAGCTGACCGAGCCGTGGAACCGGCACGAGGTCTGGGCGACCACACCGAGCGCCGGCAGCGCCGTGATGTCGGTGCCGGTGGCCCGCATGAGCCAGGCATTGACCGCGGTGTCGAAGTAGGAGTAGTAGGTCACGTTGTTGACGTGACCGTACTGGTCGTTGTCGGCCCAGCGGGTCGGCATCGGCCACAGCACGGGGTAATCCATGCCGTCATGATGCCAGCCCGGTTCAGGCCGACGACGACAAAGCCGCTCCCCCACCCTGCCGGTGGTCACGCGGACTCACCCCGAAGTGCCGTTTGAAGGCGGTACTCAGGGCGAACGCACTGCCGTAGCCGACCTGGCGGGCGATGGATTCCACGGTCGAATCGGTCTCGGCGAGCAGGTCGGCGGCCAGCGACAACCGCCATTCGGTCAGGAAAGTCATGGGCGGTTCGCCGACCAGTTCGGTGAACCGGCGGGCCAGCGCGGCCCGCGACATGCCGACCGCGTCGGCCAGCGCGACCACGGTCCACGGATGCGCCGGGTTGTGTTGCAGCAGCCGCAGCGCCTTGCCGACCAGCGGGTCGCTGTAGGCGTGGTACCAGGCGGGTGCGTCGTCGCGGGCGAACCAGGCACGCAGGGCGGCGATGAGCAGCAGGTCGAGCAGGCGGTCGAGGACGGCGCCCTGGGCGGGGCGGTCCCTGGTCGCCTCGTCGACGAGCAGGTCGAGCAGCCGGGAATCCAGGTCGCCACGCGGTAGGACCGCAACCTGTGGCAGGGCGCGCAGCAACCGGGTGCTCACGGCACCGGCGGACTCGTAGGTCCCGGTGACCATCAGGGTCTCCCCACCTGGGTCGGTACCCCACTGCCGAACACCGAGAGTCAATGTCTCACAGAGGATTTCACCGTCGGGCGTAGTCGTCACCTGCCCGGGCTGCACGACGATCTGCGGCTCGGTCGCCGGATCGTCGGACACCGTATACGGCTGCGGCCCACGGAAGATCACCACATCACCGGCGCCGACCTGTTGGGGCGAACCGGATTCGGTACTCACCCAGCCTTTTCCGCGAATCATGGCGAGCACCGTCAACGGCGCCTGATCCTGGACCCGCAGCGACCACGGCGGGTTGAGCAGCGAGCACATCAGAAACGCACCGCGTGCACGTGGGCCCTCGAGCAGACCGGCTAACGCATCCACATCTTTCACAGTAGACGACCGCGCATGTCGGCGAGCGTTCCGACGATGGTGACGCAGGCCCGGCACCGGTGTACTTATCTCATGACAAACACCGCTGCTCACCAGCCTCTTTTCCTCGTCACCGGCGCCAACGGCAAGACCGGCAGCCGCGTCGCCGCCCTCCTGGACGCGGCGGGTCACCCGGTGCGCCGCGGTTCGCGGTCCGCCGAGATCCCCTTCGACTGGGCCGACAGCGAGACCTGGGGTCCCGCCCTGGCCGGGGTCACCGCGATCTACCTCGCCTTCCAGCCCGACCTCGCCGTCCCCGGTGCACCGGACACGATCCGCGCCTTCACCGCCGCCGCCCGCGCGGCCGGCGTCGGATCGGTGGTGTTGCTGTCCGGCCGCGGCGAGCCCGAAGCGCTGGAATGCGAAGCGGCCGTTCGTGAGTCCGGGCTCGCCTGGACCGTTGTGCGCTGCAGCTTCTTCGCCCAGAACTTCAGCGAAGGCGCCTTCCTCGGCGATGTGCTCGCAGGGACTGTCGCGTTGCCCAACGGTGATGTGCCCGAACCGTTCGTGCACGCCGACGATATCGCCGAGGTCACCGTCGCCGCTCTCACCGATCCCCGGCACGTCGGCGAGATCTACGAGCTCACAGGCCCGCGGGCGCTCACCTTCGCCGAAGCGGTCACCGAGATCGCCGAGGCCGCGGACCGCGAGATCGCCTTCATCCCGATCGGTCGGCCGGAATTCGTTGCGGCTCTGCGCAGTTACGAGCTCCCCGAGGACGTGGTCGGCTTGCTCGACTATCTGTTCGGCACCATCCTCGACGGCCGCAACTCCGCCACCGCCGACGGAGTCCAGCGCGCCCTCGGCCGCGCACCCCGCGACTTCACCGAATACGCCAAGCAGACCGCCGCCACCGGAGTCTGGACCCCGCAGTAGATCCTGGACGATTGATCACCACGCTCCGGTGCCGCGAAATGCCGCCACCAGAGCGTGGCGATCTTGAATTCGGGGAGGGTCTCGCGGGTGGCCGGTAGCGTCGATGGGGTGACGCCAGCGACTGATCGTCGGCTGCGGTCGGCCAGGGGGGCGGTGTTCGGCGCTTTCACGCTGAACGGGGTGCTGCTCGCGATGTGGGTGGTGCATATTCCGGCGATCACCGACCGGACCGAGGTGTCGGCGTCGACGCTCGGCATGTTCGTCTTGTTGCTCGCCGGGACGGCGCTGATCGGGATGCGGCTGGCCGGCCCCGCCGCCGACCGGCTCGGCAGCCGGACGCTGGTGGCGCTGGCCGCGTCGGCGATCTCGGTGACGATCGTCGGGCCGGGCCTGGCGACCGGGCCGGTGAGCCTGGCGATCGCGCTGGCCTGCTTCGGTTTCGGCAACGGGGCGCTCGACGTATCGATGAATGCGCAGGCGGTGCTCGTCGAACGCGGCTACGGCCGCCCGATCATGTCGGCCTTCCATGCCATGTTCTCGGCAGGCGGTTTCGTCGGCTCGATCATCGGTGCCGCCACCCAGCGCGCGGGCATCGCCCCCGAGATAACGCTCACCGCCGCCGGCCTTCTCGGCTTGGCCACCACCGCAGCCCTTGTCCCCCACCTCCTCTCCCACCACCGCGAGCCCGCTTCCCACCCCGAGCACTACGACACGCTCCCCGCCGAAGACCTCCCACCGACACCGTCCGAGATCACCGGCGCTCCCGGATCGTTCAGCAGCCCGGAAGCCCGGGAGCAGCGGGCCCGAGACGAGGACTCGAGCCTGAACGACGCAGAGCGGCAATCGCACCGGAACCGGAAAGTGTTGTGGCTCGGGCTGATCGCCTTCGTACTGCTGCTGGCCGAAGGTGTGGTCGCCGATTGGAGCGCGCTGCAAGTCCGCGAACACCTCGATGTGTCCGAGGGTGACGCCGCGCTGGCGTTCGGCGCGTTTTCCGCGACGATGACCATCGGCCGTTTCCTGGCCGACCGGGTGAGCGGGGCGATCGGACCGGTGGCGCTGCTGCGCTACGGAAGCCTGTTGTGCGCGGCCGGTTTCGCGGTCGTGATCGTCTCACCCTGGCTGCCGCTTTCCCTGGTCGGCTGGGCGATGTGCGGTCTCGGGCTCGCGGGTGGTGTGCCCCAGATCTTCACGGCGGCAGGCAATCTGGGCGGACCGAAGGCGGCCACCGAGATGTCGCGCGTCTTCACCATCGGCTACCTCGGCTTGCTCGCGGGCCCGGCGGTGATCGGCTGGCTCACCGCGATCATCCCGCTCACCGCGGCGCTGATCGTTCCCCTCGTCCTCACCCTCGCCTGCGCGGGGGCGGCCTCCGTCGTCCATCGCTGAGTGCGAGTCCTACAGGTACATACCGACCTCGGTCGTTCGCTCGACCGTCGAGCGGATCTGAATTCCACCGTCACGATGGGCCACCAACTCCGCGAGCGTGGCGCCGTCGGGGAATGCGGCGGCGGCATGGTCCTGGCCGACGAGCCACTGCGTCGCCTCCTCGGGCGAGAGCCTGCCCACCTCGAGCTGCGCGAGACACCGCCCGGGCCGCACGACCGCCGGGTGCAGGCGGGACAGGTCCTCGTTGGTCGTGATCGCGAAGAGCACCTTGCGTCCCGAACCGAGCATGCCGTCGGTGAGGTTCAGCAGCCGCGAAAGCTTCTGTCCCGCCGCTTCTTTGGCTTCGCCGCGAATCAGCTCGTCGCAGTCCTCGAGCACCAGCAACCGCCAGCGGCCGTCCTCGTCGTCACCGTCGGCACCGGCCGCCACCTCCATCAGATAGCCGGGATTGCTGAACAGTTCCTCCGGATCGACCACGCAGTCGACCTGGCACCACGGCGCCCAGGCCCGCGCGAGCGCCCGCAGGGCGGTGGTCTTCCCGGTGCCCGGCTCGCCGTGCAGCAGCACGAGCCTGCCGCGGATGTCGTCGGTGCCCAGGCTCATCAGCCGGTCGAACGCGGCCGATACCGGCGCGGTGTAGTTGCCACGGATCTCCGGCCACGCGGGCGCGACGATCTGCCTGCGTCTGCGCGCGGGCCGCCGCACGTCCATGTGCCAGAAGCCCATTTCCACCGTCGACGCGGTGTCGCGAGCCTGGGCCGCGCCCTCGGTGGCGCGCGCGAGTACCTCGACGGCGAGCTCATCGCTTGCGGCGGTCACCTCGATCGTCGCCGAGCCGCCCGCCCAGCGCACCGCCCGCAGCGACCAGCCTGCCCCGGCGGCCAGCATCGCACTGCTGTCGTCGTCGAAGACCGAGCGCAGGATCGTCGACCCCTCGGGTCGCAACGGCGCGTCGGGATGGACCCGGTCGAGGTGCGCCTGCCGGGCGAAGGGCTGCTCGCCGCGCAGGAACGGGGCGAGTGCGAGCGCGTCGATGGCGTCGCGGGTGGAATAGGTCGAATCGATGGCCGCCGACCACGGAAACGGCTCGCCCGTCTCCCGCGACGGATCCCGGAGCTGGTCGATAGGTGTGGACACCGCGCCAATGATCGTGGTCGCGGACCCGGAATGTCCAACGACTTCCGGCTGTGCGCTGGGTCACCGGGCCCGGAAAATCGCTGGCACGTGTTCTCGATCCGTCGGTAACGTCGGCGATGTGACTTCCACCCAGAGCCCCCGGCCGGTCGACGAACCCACTCCGACCGCAGGGGTCAAGGAGTGGATCGGGTTGGCGGTCCTGGCCCTGCCCACCCTGCTCATCTCGATGGACATGAGCGTGCTCTACCTGGCGATCCCCCACATCAGCGAGGCGTTGCAGCCGAGCAGTTCACAGCTGTTGTGGATCCTCGACATCTACGGCTTCCTCGTCGCGGGCTTCCTCATCACGATGGGCACTCTCGGCGACCGGATCGGCAGGCGCAGGCTGTTGATGATCGGCGCGCTGGCCTTCGGCGCCGCCTCGGTGATCGCGGCCTATTCGACCAGCGCGAACATGCTCATCGGCACGCGCGCGCTGCTCGGTATCGCAGGTGCGACGCTGATGCCCTCGACCCTGGCCTTGATCCGCAATATGTTCCACGACGACCGCCAGCGGACCGCCGCGATCAGCGTATGGATGACCAGTTTCATGGTCGGCATGGTGGTCGGACCGCTGGTCGGCGGGGCCATGCTGGAGAACTTCTGGTGGGGTTCGGTGTTCCTGGTCGCCGTTCCCGCGATGGTGCTGCTGCTTGCGGCCGGACCGTTCCTGCTGCCCGAGTACAAGGATCCGAACCCGGGCAAGCCCGACATTCTCAGCGCCGTGCTGTCGCTGGTGTCGGTGATGGGTGTCATCTACGGCATCAAGGAACTGGCCAAGGACGGACTGGCCGTGGAACCCGTCGCCGTCCTGGTCGGTGCGCTGGTGCTCGGCACCGTGTTCGTGCTGCGACAGCAACGACTCACCGACCCGCTGATCGATCTGCGACTGTTCGGCAATGTCCGGTTCAGCGGTTCGCTCGCGGCGCTGATGGTTGCCATGCTCGCCATGGGCGGCCTGTTCCTGCTGCTCGCACAGTATCTGCAACTGGTGCTCGGGCTTTCGGCGTTCGAGGCCGGGCTGTGGACGGTGCCGCAGGCGGTGGCCATGGTGTTCGCGGCCGGTGCGGTGAGCGCCCTCGCGCCTCGGATACGTCCCGCGTATCTGATGACGGGCGGGCTGGTGATCGCGATGTTCGGCTACGCGATCTTCACCCAGCTCGCGGGCGGTGACGATCTCGGGCTGATCGTCACCGGCATGGTGGTGTTCGCACTCGGTCTGAGCCCGATGTTCGTGCTCGGCCTCGACCTGATCGTCGGCGCGGTCGATCCGGCACGCGCCGGTGCCGCGTCCGCGATCTCGGAGACGGGACAGGAACTGTCGACCGCGCTCGGGGTCGCGGTGATCGGCAGCATCGGCACCGCGGTCTATCGCGGGCAGATGGCCGGTGAACTACCGGATGGCCTGCCCGCCGAGTTCGCGCACACCGCCGAGGACACCCTCGCCGGAGCGCTGCACGTCGCCTCGATGCTGCCCGAAGCCCTCGGCGCCGAGCTCACCACGACGGCACGGCAGGCGTATACCCATGCGCTGCAAGTGAACTCGATCGTCGGTATCGGACTCACCGCGATCGCGGCCGGCCTGGTCGTCGTCCTGCTTCGCCACGTTCCGGCACCGAACGAGCGTGCCGACGAGCAGAAATGAGCCGGGGCCCCGCCGGGAGCGTGCAGCTCCCCGCGGGGCCCGTGGCATCAGCCGAGGCTGAACGGCTGGCCCCACAGGCGCAGCTCCGAGCGACCGAACTGGGTGGTCACCTCGACGGAGACGAAGGCACGCGCCTGGGCGTAACCCGCGCAGCCCGAGAGGCCGAGGGTCGAGTCGGCCCAGGTGACCGAACCTTCCTGGCCGAAGAACTTGATGGCGGGCACGTAGCTCTCCTCGCCGTAGGCATCGGGGCCCTCGACCTGGAGCAGCCAGAAGGTCGACGCCTGGCCGGGGCCGAGGGTCAGGTTGCCACCGGAGGTCACACCACCGCTGCCGTTGCCCGAGTTGTTCACCGCACCGTTCGCTCCACCGGTGGCGTTGCCGCCGGAGATGTCGACCTGGCAGCCGACGACGTATCCGGGGGAGATCTTGACGCCCTTGTGCTCGGCGTGGACCTGCACCTCGGCCCGGCCGGAGGCCCAGACATTGCGATGCAAGGGAGTCGCACCCATGGAGGGGCTGATGTTCACCGATTCGCCGACCAGACGGATGGTCACCGCGGTGCCGTCGGGCAGGGTCTGGGTGATTTCCCCGCCCGGCAGCGGGATGAAGGTGTCGGCGTTGGCGGCGCCGGTGGAGAAGAGGCCGAGCGCGACAGTCGCGGCCGCGGCGGCGCCGGCCAGACGGGCACCGGCCTTCGTGAAGATGGTCATGGAGTTGTTCCTATTCGTCGAGAAGGGCGACAGGTCAGCCGATGCTGAACGGGGCACCGTAGAGGGAGGTCTTGGAGTAGTTGTCGCCGATGATCTCCACGACGGTGTAGGCGCGGGCCTGCGCGTAACCGGCGCAGCCCTGGATCTGCAGCTCCACGTCCTTGTAGCTGATGTGGTAGTTGCCCTTCTCGACGATGTCGAAGCCCTCGATGCCGATGAACTTCACCTCGCCGGGGCCGAGCTTGACGCCGATGGAGGCACCCGCGTTCACGCCGCTGGTGTTGATGCCGCCGGAGACACCCGCCGAGATCGCGTCGTCGGCGATGCTCACCTGGCAGCCGACGATGTAGCCGGTGCTCACGCGCGAAGAGCCGTGCGTGGAGGAGTTGTTGGTGCCGGGCGCGCCGTTGCCGCCGACGAACGGGCGGGGCTCACCCTTCGGGGTCTCGGCCACCTCGGCCAGCACGGTTCCGCTCACCCACGCCACGCGACCTGCGCCGTTGGCCGCCATGGACGGCGAGATCAGGGCGCTTTCCGCCACCCGCTTGATCAACACACCGGGGCCGGCCTTCTCGCCGTCGGGCAGCGGAACGAAGGTGTCCGCACTCGCCGTTCCGCCGACAACGGCCAGCGCGGCCGTGGCCAGCGCAGTGGCCGCAAGCATTTTTCGCATCGTGGATGTCCTCATCAACTGTTGTGACCGATTCGCACCGATCTTGAACAGCTCGGACTGTAGACAGGTTAGGCTCACCTATCAAGACCTTGCCCTAGCTAACTTTGAATAAGCCTAGGCTCACCTAAACATGAGCTACCCTCCTCGTGACACGGTTCCATATGAGAGAGATCCCTGATGAGAAGTCCGCGCTGGTTCGGCTGGTTGCTGACGGTGGCGCTGCTGACCGCGGCCTGTCTGCTGAGCCTGCTGGTCGGCACGAAATCGATTCCGGTCGGCGAGGTCTGGCAGGCGCTGACCAGCGCCGCGACCACGCCCGACCACGTCACCGTCATCGAATACCGGCTGCCGCGAACGGTTCTCGGGCTACTCGCCGGGCTGGCACTCGGCGTCGCGGGCTGCCTGATGCAGGGACTCACCCGTAACCCGCTGGCCGACCCGGGACTGCTCGGCGTGAATGCCGGTGCCGCGTTCGCGATCACGGTCGCGGTCGGGTTGCTCGGTGTGGAGGAGATCACGTCTTACGTCTGGTTCGGCTTCGCCGGAGCCGCGCTGGTGTCGGTGGTCGTGTACCGGCTCGGCACCGCGGGGCACACCGGTACCGATCCGATCCGGCTCACGCTGGCCGGAGTGGCCGCCACCGCCGTACTCGGCGGGCTCACGCGCGGCCTGATCCTGCTCGATCCCAAGGCTTTCGACGAGATGCGCCGCTGGGACGCCGGTTCGCTCACCGGGCGCGGATTCGACATCATCGCCGGCGCCGCGCCGTTCATCGTGGTCGGGCTGCTGATCGCCGCCGTCTGCGCGCGGTCGCTCAATGCCGTTGCCCTCGGTGACGATCTGGCCCGGTCGCTCGGCGTGCACGTCAACCGCACGCGGCTGCTCACCGCGCTGGCATTGGTGCTGTTGTGCGGTACCGCGACGGCCGCTGTGGGCCCGATCGCGTTCGTCGGCCTCGCTGTCCCGCACATCGCCCGCTGGCTGGTCGGTCCCGATCAGCGCTGGATCTTCGCGTACTCGCTAGTGCTGGCGCCGCTGCTCGTTCTCACGGCGGATGTGCTGGGCCGCATCATCATTCGCCCGGACGAAGTTCCAGCCGGGCTGGTGACGGCGTTCCTCGGCGCGCCGATACTGATCTGGCTGGCGCGCCGTTCACGAGTGGGGGCCGCGGCATGAGCACGAAGATCGATTTCGGTCGCACCATGCTGGTGGTGCGCCCCGGGCGCACGGGTCTCACGGCGAGGATCGGTGTGCGCACGCTTGTGGTGTGCGCGATCCTGCTGGCCATTGCCCTGGCGACCGCGGTATTCGCCCTGGGTAGCGGCGATTTCGAGATCCCGGCGCCGCGTGTGCTCCGCGCGCTGTTCATCGGTGACGAACGCTTCGATCGGCTGGTGGTTTTCGATTGGCGGCTGCCGCGCATCCTGCTGGCACTCGCCCTCGGCGCGGCGCTCGGTGTGAGTGGCGCGATCCTGCAGTCGGTCACCCGCAATCCCCTCGGCAGCCCCGACATCATCGGGTTCAGCACCGGCGCCTACACCGGCGCGCTCCTGGTGATCCTGACCCTCGGCGGCGGGAGTTTCCAGACTGCGGCGGGCGCGATGGTCGGTGGCCTCGGCGCCGCGCTGGTCATCCACCTGCTCGCCTTCCGGCACAACGTGACCGGGTTCCGCCTGATCATCGTCGGTATCGGCGTGAGCGCGATGCTCGCGTCGGTCAACACCTGGCTGATCATGCGGGCCGACCTCGACGCGGCGATGTCGGCCGCGGCCTGGGGTGCGGGTTCGCTCAACGGGTTGTCGTGGCCGCAGGTCGCGCCGACCATGATCGTGCTCGCCGTGCTGGCGGTGGCCCTGATCCCGGCCGCGCCGCGTCTGCAGATCCTCGAACTCGGCGACGACACCGCCCGCGCCCTCGGGCTCGACGCGGGCAAGGCCACCGGCTGGCTGATCGCGCTCAGCGTCGGATTCACCTCGCTGGCAACGGCTGTGGCCGGGCCGATCGCCTTCGTCGCCCTTGCGGCACCGCATCTGGCGCGCAAGCTCACCCGCACCCCGTCGATCGCGCTGGTTCCGGCGGCGGTGATGGGCGCGACGCTGCTGGTCACCTGTGACTGGATCGCCCAGCACGCCTTCGCCCCGACCACCATCCCGGTCGGCATCGTCACCGGTTCGATCGGCGGCCTGTACCTGGCGTATCTGCTCGTCGCCGAAGCGCGACGGAAATAGGAAGCGACATGAACGACACTCACGCCGCGCGGTTGCGCGCCGACCAGGTCCGCCTCGGGTACAAGGGCCGAACGATCAGCGACCAACTCTGCGTGGACATCCCGGACGGCAAGTTCACCGTGATCATCGGCCCGAACGCCTGCGGCAAGTCCACCCTGCTGCGCGCGCTCGCCCGCCTGCTCGCCCCGGAATCCGGGAAGGTGCTGCTCGACGGCAAGCCGGTGACGGACTATCCGGCCAAGGAGCTGGCTCGTCAGATCGGCCTGCTCCCGCAGACCTCCACCGCACCCGACGGCATCCGGGTGGCCGACCTCGTCGCGCGCGGCCGCTATCCGCACCAGACGCTGCTGCGGCAGTGGTCCAAGGCCGACGAGGAGGCGGTGGCGGCGGCGATGGCGGCCACCGGTGTCGCCGAGCTGTCGGCCCGCCCGGTCGACGAACTGTCGGGCGGTCAACGGCAACGGGTCTGGATCTCGATGGTGCTCGCCCAGCAGACGCCCATCATCCTGCTCGACGAGCCGACCACCTTTCTCGACATCGCCTACCAGATCCAGCTGCTCGACCTGTGCCGCGCGCTCAACCGCGAATCGGAACGCACCGTCGTCGCCGTACTGCACGACCTCAACCACGCCTTCCGCTACGCCGACCACCTGATCGCCATGCGCGACGGGCGGATCGTCGCCACCGGCACTCCCGCCGACATCGTCACCGCGGACCTGGTCCACGAGGTGTTCTCGCTGCGCTGCCGCATCGTCGACGACCCGGAAACCGGGACGCCGCTGGTGATTCCGCTGGCCGAGAACGCCGCGCCGGTGCACTGAAGAAATGAGGAAAACCCCGTCCATGTTCACCAACCGTTCCCCGGGCCGGCTTCGCGCCGCCCTCGTCGTCCCGGTTCTCGCGCTGGTCGCGGTGCTCGCCGGGTGCGGTGACTCGTCGTCGAACTCCGCCGATTCCGGCCCACGCGAGGTGCCGTCCGCGACGGGCCCCATCAAGGTGCCGGCCGATCCGCAGCGCATCGTCGTGCTCAACGGCAACCTGGCCGGTTACCTCTACGACCTCGAGGCGCCCGTCGTCGCGGCCGACCCGCGCCTGCTCGGTGTGCCGACCAAGCCGGGCGAGTTCCCGACCGGCTGGGCCGATGACGCCAAGGCACAAGGGACACAGGCCGTTCCGTCCGGTGACAACATCAACCTCGAGTTCATCGCCGCCCAGCGTCCCGATCTGATCATCGGCGGCGGCCAGGGCTACCCCGGCCAGCAGTCGGTGAACGCCTACGACCAGCTCAGCGCCATCGCCCCGACCGTGCTGATGCCGACCGAGACAACCAACTGGCAGGACCAGCTGCGGTTCATCGCCGAGACCGTGAACAAGCCGGCCAATGTCGACACCTTGATCGCGAACTACCAGGCCAAGCTGACCGAGGCCAAGAGCAAGATCAAGCCGCCCGTCGGCGCGACGACGGTGTTCCAGTCGATCAAGAGCCAGAAGCCGACGGTCTTCGTGCCGACCGCCGCGCTGCCCGCGCTGCTCGCCGAGGTCGGTTTCACGCTGGACACGCAGGTGGAGGCCAAGGCCGGAAACCCCGCCAAGGAGCAGAGCGCCGACTTCATCAGCTTCAGCCCGGAGCTGCTCAGCACGGTGATCGACGCGCCGGTGCTGTTCACCATCCCGCTCAGCGGCGGACGTTCGCTCGAAGAGCTGCGCGCCGATCCGCTCTACGCCTCGCTGCCGTCGTTCGAGGCGGGCAAGGTCTTCGAACTGCCTGCCACCAGCTCACGTCCGGACTACCGCACCGTCATGGCGACACTCGATCTGCTCGTGGAACGTTTCCGGTGACGTCGGGACTGCTCATCGACCTCAGCCCGCTGCGGGCGTCGCGCCCCTTCCGGTGCGCGTTCGCGGCGCGGCTGGTGTCGGTACTCGGCATCGGGTTGCTCATGGTCGCCCTGCCGCTGCAGATCTATCAGCTGACCGGATCGAGTGTGCAGGTGGCCGGGGTCGCCACCACCACCGCGGTCGCCCTGTTCGCGGGCAGTCTCGCGGGCGGGGTGGTCGCCGACCGGTACGACCGCCGGACGGTGATCCAGTGGTCGCGCAGCGCGGCCGGTATCGGCTTCCTGATCCTCGGGGTGAATGCCGTACTGCCCGAGCCGTTCCTGTCCGCCATCTATCTCGCGGCGGTCGTCGACGGTCTCGCGGGCGGGGTGAGCGGTTCGGCGCTGATGGCCATGGTCCCGGTGCTCGTCGGACGTGAAAAAGTAGCGGCCGCAGGTGCTCTGGTCTCGCTGACCACCGACCTCGGCACCATGATCACCCCGGCATTCGCCGGCCTGCTCGTCGCGAAAACCGGTGTGGCCACGGCCTATTTCCTCTGCGCCCTCGCGACCACCGCGACCGTCGGGCTGATCACCGCCATCGGCCCGTCGCCGCCACCGCAACGCGACTTGGAGAACCCGGTCCGTGAGCTGGTGGCGGGTATCGCGTTCGCGGTGCGGCACGAGTCCATCCGGCTCATTCTGCTCACCGGGCTGATCGGGATGCTCGTCAGCGGCCCGCTGGTGCTGCTGCCCGCCTTCGCCGATGTCGAACTCGACGCGGGGCCGGGCACCCTCGGCCTGCTCTACGCGGCACCCGGCGCCGGTGCGGTGCTCGGCACGCTGACCAGCGGCTGGATGGGGCGCGCGCACACCGGTCGGGCGCTGCTGATCTCGCTCGGACTGATGCCGATCGGCGTGATCGCGGCCGGACTGTGGTCGCACGCCGCGCTGGTGTTTCTCGGGCTGGCCGGATTCGGCCTGGCCAGAGCCGTGAACATGGTGCTGCGCTACACGATGCTGCAGCAGGCCGCGCCCGACCACATGCGCGGACGGATGTCGGGCCTGCTGATGGTGCAGTCCGTCGCCGGCACCGCGGTCGGCTCCATGGTGGCCGGATTCGTCGGCCAGACCTTCGAACCCGGACGCGCGCTCGTGCTCTACGGCGTCGCCGTCCTGGTACTCACCGGCCTGATGGCGCTCGTCGCCGGGCCACTGCACAGAAAGGAAAACGGTGAAGGATCGCAGTGACTACGCCGCGAACATCGCCGAGGTGCTCGCCGGGGACCACTACGCCAAGGTGCCGTACCCGATCGGCCTGCAGGAAGTGGAGGTGTTGCGGGTCGTGCCCGTTGGCGCGGCACTGCTGCGGATCACCTTCGGCGGCCCGGACATCGCGAAATTCCACAGCTATGTGCCGGACGAGCATGTGCGCCTGATCTTCCCGGGCGAAGACGGCGTGCTGCGGCTGCCGAAGCTCGACGGCACGATGCTCGAGTGGGGCAACCCGCGACCGATCTCGCGCGAGTACACGGTGCGCCGTCACAGCGTCGAGGACGGCGAACTCGACATCGATTTCGTCATCCACCCCGGCGGTCTCGCCTCGGACTGGGCCACCTCGGTGACTCCTGGCACCAAGGTCCACATCGCCGGTCCGCCCGGTGGCGTCGTCATCCCGGAGACCTACGACGACTACCTGCTCGCCGGTGACATCACCGCGCTGCCCGCCATCGCCCGCTGGCTCGAGCGCATGCCGCGCGACACCACCGGCTGGGCCTTCATCGAGGTCGCCGGTCCTGCCGAGGAGATCCCCCTCGACCCGCCCGCGGGCGTGACCGTGCGCTGGCTGCACCGGGGTGACGCGGCGCCCGGCACGAGCGACATCCTCGAGCAGGCTGTCCGCGAGGTGAAAGTCGCTGCCGGACACCGGGTTTTCGCCTGGGTCGCCGGGGAGGCCGGGTGCCTGCGTGGTGTCCGCAAGATCATCCGCGACGACCTGGGCATCGGTCCCAAGGACTCGCTCATCGCCGGCTACTGGAAGCGCGGCGTCGCCGACTTCGATCGAGAGGAATGACCATGACCGACGAACAGGTGATCGCCGATGTGGCCACCGTACTGGGAGTCGAGGCGACCGAACTGAGCGCCGAGACCGATCTGCTCGACGCCGGACTCGATTCGGTGCGCATCATGTCGCTGGTGGAGAAATGGCGGTCGGCTGGTCATGCGGATATCGACTTTCCCACGCTCGCGGGCGAACCCGTTCTCGGGTCGTGGATCGAACTGCTGGCGTGAGCAGCGGGGGTGGCGCACTCGGTGCGCCACCCCCGGCCGAACCGCTTCTGCTGGATCAGTTCCCGTGGGCACCCTCGGCGAGCAGTTGCCGCAGTTCCTTGCGGCTGGTCTTGCCGACGCCGGTCTCGGGGAACTGTTCGATCACCACGACCGCGTCGGGCATCTTCCACGCCGCGACACCCCGCTCGCGCACGAACTTGCGCACGGAGGTGAGCGTCGGTCGCTGCTCCGGATCAGTCGGCTGCACGAAGGCGCAGATACGTTGTCCCAGCACCGGATCGGGCGTGCCGACGATCACGGCGTCGCGGATGCCGGGATGCTCGAGCAGGTGTGCCTCGAGCTCCTCGGCGGAGACCTTCTCGCCGCCGCGGTTCACCCAGTCGCCCGCGCGGCCGGCGACCACGAGATTGCCGTCGGGGCGGATCGAGACGATGTCGCCGGTGCGGTACCAGCCGGCGGCGGTGAAGCTGCGGGCGTCGGCCTCGGGGTTGTCGTAGTAGCCGCGAATCGTATACGGGCCCTGGGTGATCAGGTTGCCCTGTTCGCCCGGCGCCACCTCCACACCGTTGTCGTCGACGACCGCGATCTGGTCGAACTCCGACATCGGCCTGCCCTGCGTGCTCACCACCACGTCGATCGGGTCGTCGAGCCGGGTGTAGCAGACCAGGCCCTCGGCCATCCCGAACACCTGCTGCAGGGTGACGCCGAGCGCGGGACCGATCCGGCGCGCCAGCTCGTCCTGGCAGCGGGCACCACCCACCTGAAGTACCCGCAGGCTCGAAAGATCAGGCGTGTCACCGGCTTCGGCGCGCTCGGTCCACAATCGCGCCAACGGTGGCACCAGGCCGGTGATGGTGACGCCGAACCGCTCGATCAGCGGGAAGGCCGTCGCCGGTGTGGGATCGGGCGTCATGGCCACCGCACCACCGGCCCACAGCGCGCCGAGAATGCCCGGCGAACTCATCGGGAAGTTGTGGGCCACGGGCAGCGTCGCGAGATACACCGTGTCGCTGTCGAGTTCGCAGATCTCGGCGCTGCGGCGCACGCTGTAGAGGTAGTCGTCGTGGGTGCGGGCGATGAGCTTGGGGATGCCGGTGCTGCCACCCGAGAGCTGCAGAAACGCGACGTCACCGGCCGACGGTCCCCGCAGTTCCACCGGCTCGTCCCGGAATTCGGCGATATCGTGCGCGCCCTCGGGCAGTTGCTGCCCCTCGTCGAGGACGAGCAGCACATGCCGCAGGCTCGACACCTTCTCCCGCACCGTCGCCGCGAGCGCCGCGTAGTCGAAACGTTGGTGGGTTCCGCAGGTGATGACGGCCGTCGCGGCGGCGGCCTCGGCGATCGGCACCAGCTCGGCGGCGCGGTGCGCGGGCAGGCAGAACACCGGCAGCGCGCCGAGCTCGAAGAGCGCGAAGACCACCTCGACGAATTCGGCCCGGTTGGGCAGCTGCACCAGCACCCGATCGCCCGGCGTGATGCCGAGACGGGCCAGACCGGCGGCGAGCGAACGCGCACGGTGATGGAGTTCGGCATAGGACCAGCTGTGGGCGGTGTCGAGAACCGCGATCCGGTCCGGTGTGGCGGCGGCACGCGCGGCGAGAATATCGCCGAAAGTGTCACCGGTCCAGAGATTGTGGGCGCGATAGCGGTCGGCCAGGTCGGCGGGCCAGGGGGTGAAGCCGGCGAAGGCGGGTTCGGTCAAGTCGAGCACCTCTTTCGAGCAGGCGGTTCGGTGTTTCGGCCAAAAGTTATGAGGGAAGCTAACCAAATAACCGACAGTCAGGTTAGGCTAACCTCATGTCTAATGGTGATTCTCGCGGTCGGGTCGTCGTCGTCACCGGCGCGGCCGGGGGCATCGGCGCCGCGATCGCCGCGCGCTTCGCTGCCGAGGACCGGGTCGTCTCGCTGTGGGACCTCGACCCGGCCGTACACCGGACCGCCGCCGCGATCGCGAAGCGGTTCGATGCTGCCACCGACCGTCGCGGCGCCGGAAGTGCCGCAGTGGCAACGCTATCCGCGCCCGACGTGCACGGCGTCACCGTCGATCTCACCGACAGCGCAGCCGTGCGGGCGGCCTTCGACCGGCTCACGGCCGACTACGGCGCCGTCGAGGTGCTGGTGCACGCGGCGGGCGTGATGGTCGGCGGCTCCGCGCTCGAACTCGACCCGGCGGACTGGACGCGCTGCCTCAGCGTGAACGCCACCGCGACCATGCTGGTCACCCAGCGTGCCGCCGCCGAGATGGTCGCCGCCGGGACCGGGGCGATCGTGGTGGTCTCCTCCAATGCCGCGGCCACGCCCCGGGTCGGCATGGCCGCCTACGGCGCCGCCAAAGCCGCGGCGACCGCGTTCACCCGGTCGCTCGCCTTGCAGGTGGCGCCGCTCGGTGTGCGGGTCAACCTGGTCTCCCCCGGCTCCACCGACACCCCCATGTTGCGCGACATGTTCGGCGGCACACCGCTGGACGACGCCGCCGAGACCGCGCTGCTCGACGGCGATCCCGCCGCCTACCGGCTGGGAATCCCGTTGCGGCGCATCGCCGCTCCCGACGACATCGCGTCGGCCGTCCACTTCCTGGCGTCCGACGGCGCCCGCCACATCACCATGCACGACCTGCGGGTCGACGGTGGCGCAACGCTAGATATGTGACCGAGAGGATGATCCCCATCAGTACCGCCAGTTCAGACCCCGCTTTTGTGCTGTCCCGTCCGCAGCGGACCGTGTCCGCGACCGCGGGCGGGACGGTTTTCCGCTCGGCACACGACGCGATCACCGCGCTGCGCAGTGGCCGGATCAGCCACATCGTCGGCGCACTGCCCTTCCGCCCCGGCGCACCGACGGCACTGTGGGCGCCGGAATCTGTGACGATCACCGACGCGCCCTACCGGCCCCGGATGCTCGAGCGCGATTCGGAGCCCCTGCCACAGTTCGCCTTCGACGCGGCGCTTCCCGCACCCGAGGAGCACCGCAGGCGCGTCGCCACCGCTGTCGAACTGCTGGCCGACCCCGCCCATCCCCTGCGAAAGGTCGTGCTGGCACGGGCGATTAGGGCCCGCTCGGCGACTCCCGTTCGCGCACTGGACATCCTCGACTTGATGGTCGCCTCGGACCCGATGTCGAACGGTTTCCTGGTCGATCTGTCCGCGGCGGGTGGCCGATATCCCGGCCGCCATCTCATCGGCTCCAGTCCGGAGATCCTGGTGCGCCGTGACGGGAACAGCGTCGTGAGCTACCCGCTGGCCGGCTCGGCCCGCCGGGTACTGGACGACGGCGATGCCGACCGGTCGGCCGCCGACACGCTGCTCGCCTCGACCAAGGACCTGGCTGAACACCGCTTCGTCACCGATCAGGTGTCGGCCGTGCTGCGTGACCGCTGCGCCGAAGTACACACTCCCGCACCGGAACTCATGGCAACTCCGGCGATGTGGCACATCGGTACGCCGATCACCGCGGCCGTCCCGCTGGCCGGCCCGTCGGCACTCGAGCTCGCCGTAGCGCTGCACCCCACCCCGGCGATCTGCGGCACACCGACCGCCGCAGCCGCCCGCCTCATCGCCGAACTCGAGGGTGAACGCGGTTTCTACGCGGGGGCTGTCGGCTGGTGCGATGCCGACGGCAACGGCGAATGGATGGTGAGCATCCGCTGCGCCGAGCTGTCCGAGCACGGCACCACGCTGCTCGCGCACGCGGGCGGCGGGATCGTCGCCGCGTCCGATCCGGCCGCCGAATTGGCCGAGACCACCGGCAAATTCCAGCGCATCCTCGCTCCGCTCGGTATCGCGGATCTGCCCGTCACCGTTGGCTGAGCCGACTTCCGTTCGAACGAAAGACCGTCATGCCTATCCCCCCGATCGCGCCCTATCCGATGCCGGGCGTCGACGAGTTCACCGCCGACCAGGTCGACTGGACTGCCGAACCAGGACGTTGCGCCCTGCTGATCCACGATATGCAGCAGTACTTCCTCGACGCCTACGACCTGCACCGCGACCCCGCCCGCACCCTGATCGCCAATATCGCCCTGCTGCGCGACCGCTGCCACGAGCTCGACATCCCCGTGATCTACACGATGCAGCCCGGTAATCAGCACCCGTCGCGACGCGGCATTCTGGCCGACTTCTGGGGCAGCGGGATGGCCGAGGGCGCCGACACGCAGGTCATCAATGCCCTCGCGCCCGAACCGCAGGACATCCAGGTGACCAAGTGGCGCTATTCGGCGTTCCAGCGCACCGACCTGCGTGAACTGCTCGGTTACTACCGGCGCGATCAGCTCCTGGTCACCGGCGTCTACACGCACATGGGCTGCATGCTCAGTGCCGCCGAGGCATTCATGGGTGATGTGCGGCCGTTCCTCGTCCACGACGCGACGGCGGATTTCAGCCGCGACGAGCATGTGATGGCACTGAACTACGTCGCCCGGCGTTGCGGGGCGGTGGTCGGGACCTCGGAGTTGCTGCGTCAGCTCGATCCCGCGCAGGTCGAAGCAGACGCCTGACCCGTCGGCGGACGCTCCGCCATTCGAACCAAGACAAACCTGACTCGCCTCGCGCGGCTGCCGGACTCTTCCCGAGTCCGGCAGCGCCGCGTGGGGTGGGTGGAGAACTTTGACGAAGGAGTTGCTGTGGGCTCGGTGGAACGGGACGACGTGAGCGCCGACCATCCCGGATTACCGCTCACCGGAGCGCAATCGGGCATTTGGAACGCGCAGCGACTTGACCCCGAGTCGCTCAGTTACCTGGTCGGCGAGGTCCTGGAGATCTCGGGCGCAGAACCGGTGGACGTGCCATTGCTGGACACCGCGATTCGCCGGACCATCGCCGAAACCGACACGATGCGGCTGCGATTCAGTGAGACTCCCGAGGGGCCGCGGCAGCGGATCACCGAGCTGGAACCGGAGCTGCGTCCACTCGTCGATCTGCGCGGTGAAGCCGACCCGGTCGCCGCGGCGCACCGGCTGGTCGCCGCCGAACGCGAACGCGCCGCGACCTATTGCCGCGACATGGTCGACCGGCAGCTCTACACCTACACACTGCTGCGTCTCACCGACAACGACGTGTGGTGCATCCAGCTCTATCACCACCTGATCATCGACGGCTACAGCGCGGCCATGGTGTCGCGCCGGGTCGCGGCCCACTACACCGCGCTGCGTCGCGGTACCGAAGTGCCGCGCCTGCGCTGGGGGTCGGTGGAAACGCTCGTGGCCGAGGACCTGGAATACCGTGGGAGCCAGGCGCATCGGCAAGACCGCGAGTACTGGCGCGACCGGCTCACGCCGCTGCCGCCGCTGGACGGGCGCGGGCGCGCGCCCGAGGGCGTGGTCGAGCAGACCCACGAGGTGCGCGCGGTCCTCGCCGCCGACCTGATGGGTCGCGTCAAGACAGCGGCCACCGAAGTCGGTATCACGTGGGCCGACGTGCTCGTCGCCGGTTACGCGGGATTCGTGCACCGGCTGCTCGGTGAGACCGATGTGGTCATCGCGCTGCCGGTGATGGCGCGCGTCGGCAAGACCGCCCTCACCACCCCGTCGATGGCGGTCAACGTCCTGCCGCTGCGAGTTTCGGTGTCCGGTCAGGACCGCCTGGGTGAGCTGGGCAAGCGGGTGGCCGACGCACTGCGAGAGATGCGCGCCCACCAGCGTTTTCGCGGTGAGGACCTGGCCCGCGAATTCGGTGGGGCACAGACCGGTGCCCTGCTGCACGGCATCGGCGTCAATCTCAAGGCCTTCGACTTCGCCCTCGATTTCGACGGTGCCACCGGCACCCTGCGCAATGTGGCCGGTGGGCCGCCGGAAGACCTCGGCCTCACCGTCACCCCGCTGTCGGAGGACCGCGTCCAGCTCGGCTTCGAGGTCGACGCGCGGTCTTTGGACGCGGCCACCGCGCGGCGACGGATGGACGCGCTGGTCACGCTGATCACCGAACTGGTCGATGCCGACAAGCCGATCGGCGCGATCACCCTGTACCCGGCCGAGATCGCGGCCGACATCGCCGTCGAGCGCGCCGGTGCGGCCCTGCCCGGTCGTCCCGACGACGTCGTCGAGGTCTTCGACCGCATGGTCGCGGCCCAGCCCGACGACATCGTCCTCGTCGACGGCACCCACCGGCTCACCGCGGCAGAACTCGGCGCCCGCGTGCACCAGCTCGCGCGCTACCTGCGTGGCCGAGGCATCGGCCCCGAAGACATCGTCGGCATCGCCCTCCCCCGCTCGGTCGACCTGGTGATCGCCCTGCTGGCAGTGCAACACGCGGGTGCGGCCTTCTTGATGCTCGACATCAACCACCCCGCCCAGCGCCTGGCAGACATCATCGACGACGCCGATCCGGCCTTGATCCTGACGGATGACATTGTCGCGGAAGCGGTCTTCGCAGAGCGGCTCACGACTGACGGGTCCCCGGACCGGACTTCCGCAGCGCAGGCGGACGCTCCGTCCATGACTGGCGACGTGGTGAACCGCCATGTGGCAACGGGAATGCTCCTGTTGTCGGACAACGAGGTTCGTGCAGCCATCACCAGTCTGCCGAGCGGGCCGCTGTCGATGGCTGAACTCGCTGCGCCTCGTTCAGCCGGCCATCTCGCCTATGTCGTGTACACCTCGGGCTCCACCGGCAAGCCGAAGGGTGTGCAGATTTCGAGCGGTGCGATGGCTCAGCTGTTGCACCACCACCGGTGCACCGTCTACGCCGATACCGCCGGGCGAGTGGGCGGGCGGCAGCTGCATGTCGCGCACACCTATTCCTTCGCCTTCGATGCGGCCCTGGATCAGCTCATGTGGTTGTGGTGCGGGCACCGGATCCATCTGTACGACGTAGATATCCAGAAGGACGCGTCCGCGCAGGTAGCGGCGTTGCGGACCGATCGCATCGATGTCGTGGACACCACCCCCTCGATGGCGACCGCGCTGATCGACAACGGGTTGCTCGGCAGCGCACACCGTCCGGAGCTGTTGTTGCTCGGTGGTGAGGCGACGCCACCCGCGTTGTGGACGGCCATCGTCGCGTCGAAGGTGGTCGCCCGCAACATGTACGGCCCGACGGAGGCGACCATCGACGCGCTGAGTGCGCCGGTGACGGGTGCTGTGCCGCACGTCGGCGGACCGCTGGCGGGTACCCGCGCCTACCTGCTCGACGGCGCGTTGCAGCCGGTGCCCGACGGCGAGATCGGCGAGTTGTATTTGGCGGGGCCACAATTGGCTCGCGGTTACCTCGAGCGCATGGTGGTGACGGCGGAGCGGTTCGTCGCCGATCCGTTCGCGTGCGGGGAACGCATGTACCGCACCGGTGACCGGGCACGCTGGCTCCCCGGCCACGGCTACGACTACCTCGGGCGCGCGGATTCCCAGATCAAGGTCCGCGGTTACCGCGTGGAACTGGGCGAAGTCGAGGCATCGCTCGGCGCCCTACCGGGGGTAGCCGCAGCGGCCGCCACTATCCGCAAGTCCGGCGACAGCACCCGACTGATCGGTTACCTCGTCCCCGAGACCGGCCGCACCCTCGACGCCGACCAGCTCCGTCAGCTGCTGACCACCCTGGTCCCCGACCACCTGGTCCCCTCGGCCCTGATGATCCTCGATTCACTGCCAACCACCGTCAACGGAAAACTCGACCGCGCAGCCCTCCCCGCACCCCAGCTGACCTCGACCGGCCGACCGCCCCGCACCGAGCAGGAGCGGGCACTGTGTGGAATCGTCGCCGAGGTCCTCGGCCTGGCGCAGGTCAACGCGACCGACGATTTCTTCGGCCTCGGCGGCGACAGCATCACCGCGATCGGTGTGAGCAGCCGCCTCCGCGCCCTCGGCTGGGAGGTCCAACCGAAAACCCTTCTCGCCCAACGTAACCTGGCCACCATCGCCGCCACCGCCCAGATGGCCGAGGTCCGCACCGGCGCACCCACCCCGGACGAACCGACCGGTGCCGTCCCGATCCCGCCCATGGTTGCGGCCCTTCTCGAGGCGAACACGGACTCCCGCACCATCGCCGGCTACGCCCAGTGGACAGCACTGACCCTCCACGAAGACCTGACAGTCGACCACCTCACCACCGGCCTACAAACCCTTCTCGACCGCCACGACGCCCTCCGCCTCGTCCTCGACGGGTCCGGCACCGACGCCCGGCTCGAAGTTGCCGCAGTAGGCACGCTGCGCGCATCCGATCTGGTCCGCGAGATCGTTCCCGGCGTGCCAGGGCATGGCGAGATGGCTGCGCTGATCGAGTCGGTGGCATTCGCGCTGGCAAAGGAATTGGCACCCGCCGAGGGTGTCCAGATTCGTGCCGCGCTGGTACGTAGCGGGCACGCCGTCGCCGATCGGTTGGTGCTGGTTGCCAATCATCTGGTGGTAGACGGTGTTTCGTGGCGAATCCTGGTGCCCGAGCTGTATGAGGCCTGCTCCGCCGCAAAGGAAGAACGCCCCGCACGACTGGCTGGAAAGGGGAGTTCGTGGCGGCGGTACGCCACACTGCTCGCCGAGTCCGGTGTTGCGGGCGAGTACCGCGCGGAGCTGGCGCACTGGGAGCGCGCACTCGGCGACGCGAGCGCCGCACCCCTCGGGGAGAGAGCGCTCGATCCCGCTGTAGACCTTGTCGAGAGCGCCGAGCAGACAAGGACTTTCGCTACACCGGCGATCACCGAAGCCTTCCTCACGACACTGCCCACCGCCTATCGAGCGAAGACCGACGATGTATTGCTCGCGGCACTCATGCTCGCACTCAACGCTTGGCGGCACGAGAGCGGCGAGTCGCTCGAACCGGGCAGGCCGGTCACCGTCGAGGGTCACGGGCGCGAAGCATTGCGCCCCGACACCGATTTCGCTGGCACCGTCGGCTGGTTCACCAGCGAGTTCCCGGTGTGGACGCCCGCGACCGGCATCGACGATCCCGCCGGACTCACCGAGGCCTTGTCCGGTGGCGCGGCGGCCGGACACCTGCTGCGCGCGGTCAAAGAGGCCAAGCGCGCTGTTCCCGGCAACGGTGTGGGCTACGGCGTGCTGCGCAGGCTCGACCCCGAAACCGCACCGCGATTCGCCGGTCGCCGCACACCGGAGGTGCTGCTCAACTACCTCGGCCGGTTCGGTGGCGGTGGGACACCAGGTTGGAGCCTGCCCGAACACGACGCGTTCGCGGTGACGGAACCATCGGAAAAGGCACTCACCGAGGTGCTTTCACTCAATGTCTTCGTGCACGAATCCGCGCGGGCCGGTGCGCCGCGGCTGGCCGTGGAGTGGACAGCCGCGAGCCGGATTCTCGGCGCCGACCAGGTCGCGGAAATCCAGCGGCACTTCGAACTCGCGCTGGAGGCGTTGGCCGCTCACGCGAGGTTGTATCCCGGCGGACTCACACCGTCGGACTGCCCCGGCGTGATCGTCGACCAGGACACCATCGACGCGCTGGAGGACACGCACGGCCCACTGGCCGAACTTCTCCCGCTGTCGCCCTTGCAGGAAGGGTTGCTGTTCCACGCGATTCGTGACGGTGCCGACGACGTCTACACCCTGAGCGCCCGCGTCGACCTGCACGGCCCGCTGGACGGCCCACGGTTGGCGGCGGCCTTCGACACCGTAGTGGGCAGACACCCGACCATGGCCGCCGCCTTCCACTTCGAGGACCTGGACCAGCCGGTGCAGGCGGTTCCACGTTCGGTCGGCATGCCCTGGCGTGAGGTCGACCTCGCCGATCTGCCGCCGCGCATCGCACAGGCCGCCGCCGACCGGCTCGAAGCCGAAGCGATCCGCCACCGGTTCGCGGTCGACCGCTCACCGATGTTGCGCGCCACCCTGATTCGCCTGCCAGGCGACGCACACCGCCTAGTGCTCAACACCCACCACCTGGTGATCGACGGCTGGTCGACCCCCATCGTGCTGCGCGAAGTACTGGCCACCTACCACGGCGACGAGCTCCCCCCGGCCGCCTCGTACAGCGACTACCTGACCTGGCTCGGCACCCGCGACCGCGAGGCCGTGCGCGCCGCCTGGTCGCAGCGACTCGCCGGGCTCGAAGCGCCCACAATGGCGCGCGATCTCATCGCCGAAGTTGCCCATAGCCACCGGGACCGCGAGGCCCGGCCGTGGCGGAACCTTGCGTCGCAGCAGCGTGAAGTGCGGCAGCGGCAAGTTCCGCTGCCCGAGTCGCTCGCCACCGCACTCGCCGAGCTGGGCCGCCGACGCGGCCTCACGATGAACACCCTGGTGCAGGGCACGTGGGCGCTGGTGCTCGCCGCACTCAGCGGCCGCACCGACGTCGTGTTCGGGGCCACTGTCTCCGGCCGCCCCGCCGAGCTTCCCGGTGTGGCAGGCATGGTCGGCCTGTTCGCCAACACAGTGCCCGTTCGCTGCTCCTTCACACCTGCGCGCCCACTGCTCGACCAGTGGGCCGACCTGCAGGAAAACCAGTTCGCCATGCAGGACTTCGACCACGCGAGCCTGGCGGAGATCGAACGGGTCGCGGGCCTCGGCACCCTCTTCGACACCCTGGTCGCCTTCGAGAACTTCCCCAACTCCGGCCCGGGACAACCGGACTCCCACGACCTACGTCTCGGCGAATTCCACAACCACGGCAACACCCACTACCCACTCACCCTGATCGCCCCGCCGGGCGACCACCTGGAGCTGATGATCTGGTACGACCGCGCCGTCGTCCCCGAGCCCGTCCTCCATCACATCGCCGACCGGATCACGGCGATCCTCACCGCCGTCGCCACCACTCCGGACACCGCTGCGAACCATTTCCTCGACCCACTCACACCCGCCGTCCCCCAGGGACGAATCAGCGCACCGGAACCAGCGGTCGCCGCACGTAACACCATCGCGAGCGCGCTGAACGATGGGGAACAGTGCGCCGCAGCGCCGATCGTCGAGTCGTCCGCACTCCCCGGCCCCTCCGGTACAACGTTGGCCGAATGGGGCATTCCTGTCGATCCTGCCGCCCCAGCGGTCACCGCCGAAGGCATCACCATCGACTTCGGCGAATTCGATGCCAGGGCCAATCAGGCTGCGCGGTGGCTCATCTCGCAAGGTGTCGGTCCCGAGACCGTGGTGGCCGTTGCTATGCCGCGCACCATCGATTCGGTCGTCGCGGCGCACGCGATCTGCCGAGCCGGTGGCGTCTATCTTCCGATCGATCCGGAGCAGCCCGCACAGCGCATCGAGAAGATCCTCGATACCGCTTCTCCCGCAATGGTTCTGCGCTCGCTCGACGAGGCGGGCATCCGCTCGGCGGACGAGCGGTCGCCCGACCACGAGCGAGGCGGGTTCGCCGATGCTCCGCTCACCGATGTGGACCGGCTCGCCCCGCTGCGTCCCGCCAATACCGCCTGCCTGCTCTTCACCTCCGGCTCCACCGGTGTGCCGAAGGGTGTGAGCCTGTCGCACGCGGCGATCATCTCCACCTTCGAATGGCTTCAGCGTGAGGTCCGGTTCGGCCCGGGCGACACCATGCTCTACCGCACCCCGCCGATCTTCGACGCCTCGCTGATGGAGATGTTCCTGCCGCTGCACGTCGGCGCCCGGATCGTGCTGACCCGTCCCGGCGGCCACCGCGACCCCTACTACCAGGCACAACTCATGAGCGCGGAGCGAGTCACGGCGATGTGGATGACGACCTCCATGCTCACCGTGCTCGCCGAAGAGGCCGACCTCTCGGGATGCGCGGACCTTCGCTGCGTCCTCACCGGCGGTGAAGTGCTGCCGGCGGCGACGGCGCAGCGGATGCGCGCACTCACCGGTACCGCTGTGTACAACTTCTACGGTCCCACCGAGGCGGCGATCGGCTTCACCTTCCACGAGACCGTCGACGCCGACACCACATCGGTCCCGGTCGGTGCACCCGCCGACACCGTCCGCATCCTCGACGACCAGCTGCACCCCGTCCCCGAGGGCACCGTCGGTGAGCTCTACATGACCGGAGTGCGGTTGGCGCGCGGCTATCTTGCCCGTCCCGACCTGACCGCCGCGGCCTTCGTCGCCGACCCGTTCGGCAGCGGCGAACGGATGTACCGCACGGGTGATCTGGTGAAACTGAACCCCGACGGCGAACTCGACTACATCGGCCGCACCGACAGCCAGGTGAAGTTGCGCGGCCAGCGCATCGAACTGGGCGATATCGAATCGGCCCTGCTCACGTGCCCCGGCGTGGCCCACGCGGTGGTACAGCTGCGCGAGGACACACCGGGCGATCAGCGGCTGGTCACCTACCTCATGGCGAAGTCCGGAATCACGCTCGACACGGATTCGATCCGCGAACAACTACGAAACAAGCTGCCCGCGTACATGATTCCCGCCGCCGTTGTCGTGCTGGATCACATCCCCCGCACGGCGACGGAGAAGATCGATCGCCGCGCGCTCCCCGCACCGGAGTCTCGCACCGCGGACGGCGATACTCTCGACACCATTCGCGCGGCAATGGCAGCCGTCCTCTCGGTCCCCGAGATCGGCACCGACGACGACTTCTTCGACAAGGGCGGCCACTCCCTGCTCGCCGTGCGACTGGTCGGCCGACTCACCCGCGCGGACCTACCCGTGGTCCTCGACGACGTCTTCACCGCCTCGACCCCCCGCGAGCTCGCCGCCCGCATCGGCGCGACCGACCCCACCACCCCACCGAAGGACGGCCTCGCCGGCCTGGGCCGCCGCCTCGATCCGGTCCTGGAACTGCGCGCCGAGGGCTCGGTCCCGCCGCTGTTCTGCATACACCAAATCGGCGGCACCGCATGGAAATACGCTCCCCTGGCAAGGCTGCTTCGGGCCGAACGACCCATCATCGGCCTGCAGATGCCCCACCTCACCGAGCCGACTACCCGGACCCGCACCCTCGACGACCTGGCGCGCTACTACCTGGCCGCCGTCCGCCGCATCCAACCGCACGGCCCGTACCACTTCCTGGGCTATTCGCTGGGCGGCAATCTCGCCCACGCCATGGCCGCCATCCTCGAAGCCGAGGGTGAGCAGGTCGGCTATGTGGGTCTGCTCGACTCGCACCCGTTGTCGAACCTGACCGAGCGGGCCGCCGCGACCCTGGCGGATCCCTCCGGAATGGCCGCACTCGTACCCGAAATCGACGAGTACCCAACCGAATTGGCTTCCGTGGTAACCCAGGCCGCGACCGAACTGCTGCGCATGGTGACCGAGTCCGAGTCCCCCTCCTACAGCGGCCCGATGGCCCTGTACTGCGCGGACAACGGTCTCGAACCCGAGCGCGTGCACGCCCAGCTCACCGGATGGCGGGCCGCGGGCGCCCAGCTGGTGGTCCGGCGACTGCCCTACACCCACAACGAGATCGCGATGCCGACCGGCTGGATCGAGGTCGCCGCGCTCATCGACGCGGATCCCGCGATCCGCACCTGAACTTCCACCTGGATAGAAAGAAGGAACAACTCCTATGTCAGCGCACCGAATGACGGCCCGCATGCGCGCCGCCGTCGCACTCCTGATCGTCGCGGTGACCGCGACGGCAGTGGGCTGCGGCACCTCCACCTCCGAAGGGTCGACCGACACCGGCACCCGCCAGGTGGAAACCGCCAAGGGCCAGATCACCGTGCCCGCCGACCCACAGCGCATCGTGGTACTCAACGGCGCCCTCGCCGGATTCCTCTACGACCTGGACGCGAACGTGAAGGCCGCGGATCCGCGCATCCTCGGCGTCACCCTCGCACCCGGCGAGTTCCCCCCGTCCTGGGCCGCCGACGCGAAAGAGCAGGGCACCGAAGCGGTCCCCTCCGGTGACGACCTCAATCTGGAGTTCATCGCCGCCCAGCGACCGGATCTCATCATCGGCGGCGGACCCGGCTTCCCCGGCCTGCAGACCATCAAGAACTACGACAAGCTCAGCGCCGTCGCACCGACCGCCCTCGTCCCCTCGGACCTCGCCAACTGGCAGGACCAACTGAAGACGGTGGCCGACTTCGTGAACCGCCCCGACAAGGTCGAGCCCATGCTCACCGCCTACAAGGACCGGGTCGCGGAAGTGAAGGCGAAGCTGAAGATCCCCCAGGGCGCGACCTCGGTGATGCAGTCCCAGGCCGACGGCAAGCCCATCCTGCTCGCCCCCGGCACCCCGCTGTCCAACCTCCTCGCCGACGTCGGCTTCACCATCGACGACAAGATCGAGGCCAAGGCAGGCAACCCGCCCCGCACCCAGGCAGGCGACTGGGTCACCTTCAGTCCCGAACTCCTGAGCACCGTCGCCGACGCCCCGGTCCTGTTCGTGATCCTGCTCGACGGCGGCCGCAACATCCCCCAGCTGAAGCAGGACCCGGCCCTGGCCATGCTCCCCGCATTCCAGAAGAACCAGGTCTACGAACTCCCCGCAGCCAGCAAGCGCCCGGACTACCGCCAGTCCATGGCCACCCTCGACCTGCTGGCCGACACCTTCAAGTAGCCACGCGACAGCGAGAGGCCCCGCCGGTGAAATACCGGCGGGGCCTCTCTTGTTCGATGTCGCTTGTCTTACAGCGCCTTCAGTTCCTCGGTGACCGCACCGACGGACTTCTTGGCGTCGCCGAACAGCATGGAGGTGTGGTCGGCGTAGAACAGCGGGTTGTCGATGCCGGCGAAGCCGGAGTTCATCGAGCGCTTGAGCACGATGACGCTCTTGGCCTGGTCGACATTGAGGACCGGCATGCCGTAGATCGGGCTGGACGGATCCTCGCGGGCGGCGGGGTTGGTGACGTCGTTGGCGCCGATCACCAGCACCACATCGGTGCGGTTGAACTCACCGTTGATGTCGTCCATTTCCTTCATCGCGTCGTAGGAGACCTCGGCCTCGGCCAGCAGCACGTTCATGTGCCCGGGCATACGACCGGCGACGGGGTGGATCGCGTACTTGACCTCGACACCCTTGCCTTCCAGCAGCGACGCCATCTCCTTGACCGCGTGCTGGGCCTGGGCGACGGCCATACCGTAGCCGGGGACCACGATGACCTGGTTGGCGTAGGCCATCTGGATCGCGGCATCGGCGGCGGAGGTGGCCTTGGCCGTCTTGGCCTCACCACCGGCACCGGCGGCCACCGCGCCACCGCCACCGAAACCACCGGCGACGATCGCGGGAATCGACCGGTTCATGGCCTTGGCCATCAGGTTGGTGAGGATGGTGCCGGACGCGCCGACGATCATGCCCGCCACGATCATCGCGGTGTTGTTCAGCGCCAGGCCCGCGGCCGCGGCCGACAGACCGGTCAGGGCGTTGAGCAGCGAGATGACGACCGGCATGTCGGCGCCACCGATGGGCAGCACCACCATCAGGCCGAGCACACCGGCCAGCACCAGCAGCGCGATCATCCAGAGTTGCGACACGCCACCGTCGTCGGCGCCGAGACCGATCACCACGGCACACACGATGGAACCGAGCAGCAGCAGCAGGTTCAGCGGCTGCTGCAGCTTGCCGATGCCGATCGGCTTGCCGGACAGGATCTCCTGCAGTTTGGCGAAGGCGATGATCGAGCCCCAGAAGGAGATCGAGCCGATCACCGCGGCGAACAGCGAACCGATGATGATGTGGATGGTCGGCTCGTCGTGCAGCGCGGAAAAGCCCGAGCTGTCGATGAATTCGGCCCACGCGATGAGCGCGACGGTGCCACCACCGACACCGTTGAACGCCGCGACCAACTGCGGCATCTCGGTCATCTTGGTACGCACGGCGGGCGGAACACCCAGTGCCACACCGACGATCAGGCCACCGGCGATCAGGATCCAGTTCAGCATCTCGGTGTGCCGGATCGAGATCAGCGTGGCGATCACGGCGATCGCCATACCGACGGCGGCGATCTGGTTGCCGCGCACGGCGGTCTTGGGGCCGGTGAGCCCCATCAGGCCGTAGATGAACATGGAGAAGGCCACGATGTAGAGGCCGTTGACCAGGTAGGTCATATTGTCGACTGCGTGCATCACTCGGCCGCCTTCTTCTTACCCTTGAACATGCCGAGCATGCGGTCGGTGACCACGAAGCCACCGATGACGTTCAGCGTTCCGAACACCACGGCGACGAACAGGATCATCTGCACCAGCAGGGAGGGATCCTTCACGTTGCCGAGCGTCACCAGCGCACCGAGCACGACGATGCCGTGAATGGCGTTGGTGCCCGACATCAGCGGGGTGTGCAGGGTGTTGGGGACCTTGGAGATCACCGCGAAGCCGACGAAGCCGGACAAAACGAGAATGGCGATATTGGCGAGAAGTTCGGTGTACATCAGGCTTCCACCTCACGGGTGACACAGGAATCGGCCAGCACCTGATCGCTGAAATCGGGCGCGAGCTTGCCGTCGACCAGCATCAGTTCCAGCAGCGCGGCGATGTTCTTGGAGTACAGCTCCGAAGCGTGCTCGGGCATGGTGGCGGGCAGGTTCAGCGGCGAGGCGATGGTCACCTCGTGCTTGACGACGATCTCGCCGGGCTCGGTGAGCTCACAGTTGCCACCGGTCTCCCCGGCCAGGTCGACGATCACACTGCCGGGCTTCATGCCCTCCACCGCGGCCGCCGTCACCAGACGCGGCGCCGGGCGACCCGGCACGAGCGCGGTCGTGATGACCACGTCGAAACCCTTGATCGCGTCTTCCAGCGCCTGCTGCTGCTTGGCCTTCTCCTCCTCGGTGAGCTCGCGGGCGTACCCACCCTCACCGGCGGCGTCGATGCCGAGGTCGAGCCACTGCGCACCCACCGAACGCACCTGGTCGGCGACCTCGGGGCGCACGTCGTACCCGGTGGTGCGGCCGCCGAGACGCTTGGCCGTGGCCAGCGCCTGCAGACCCGCCACACCCACACCGAGCACCAGCACGGTCGCCGGCTTCACGGTGCCCGCGGCGGTCGTCAGCATCGGGAAGAACCGGGTCGACTCCGAGGCGGCGAGCAGCACAGCCTTGTACCCGGCCACGTTGGCCTGCGAGGACAACGCGTCCATCACCTGCGCACGCGAGATACGCGGAATCGCCTCCACCGCGAAGGCCTGCACACCGGCCGCCTTCAGCGCGCCGATCTGGTTCTCCGCGTTGCGGGGCGCGAGGAAGCCGATCAGCGTCTGCCCGGAGGACAGCCTGGCCACCTCGGCATCGCTGGGCGGAGCCACCTTCACCACGACATCGGCCGACCACGGATCGCCGATCGTCGCACCGGCCTCTACATAGGCCGCGTCGGGAATGAGCGCGCCGAGGCCCGCACCGGCTTCCACGATCACCTCGACACCCTGCTTGGACAGGGTGGGAATGATCTTGGGTACCAGGGCGACTCGCCGCTCACCCACGCCGGACTCGCGAACGACTCCGACACGCGCGCCGCGCGGCGAGTCCTCGCCAACGTTTTGCGTTGTCTCCACTAGTCAGACTTCCTTTTCGTGCTGGCTTCGAGCCTGGGAACAACGGTTCAGCCGACGTTACTGGTCAGTAAGTTCAACTGAAATCCTCGCAACTGTACTCGGCTCGCGGTGAGCCTAGCGGAGATGCCCGTCACAGCGGAGAACTGGACTCTTGACCATAAAACGGACAGAGCGGACCTGTTTCCGCAGCGACAGCCACTTCCTCGGCCCGCCGGGCGCCGGGTGGCGCCTGACTACACATTCGTAGCCGCAGGTAGGCAAGGACAAGAACGCACAAGCAGGTCCGATACTTACCTGGACGTGAGAGTGCGGGTAGGGCGGCCGTCCACCGCACGGGACGTGATGTGTGTCATGCAAGGACTGTTGCGTCCCGAGGGCCACGCCGTAGGGTTCACGGTGTGAACGACTGCGTCTTCTGTCGGATCGTGGCCGGTGCCGCGCCGGCGACCAAGGTCTACGAGGACGACGCCGTCTGCGCGTTCCTCGACATCCGGCCCATCACGCGAGGCCACACCCTTGTGGTTCCCAAGACCCACGCCACCGAACTCGACGACCTCGATCCCGATCTCGGCGCACAGGTCTTCCGCGTGGGTCATCGCCTGGCCCGCGCCCTGCGCCGGAGCGGGCTGGCCAGTGACGGCGCCAACCTAGCGATCAACGACGGCACCGCGGCCTTCCAGACCGTCGGCCATGTGCACCTGCACGTCGTGCCGCGCAAGCACGGTGACAAACTCGGTTTCGCCAAGGGGTTCCTGCTGCGACGTCCGCACGAACCCACCTCGACGGCGGCGGCGATCCGCGCGGGCATCGACGCGCTCGACGCCGAGGCGAATAGGCCGGGGCGGCAACCGGATCGGCCGACCCCGTCGAGCGAAGCAGAAGGAGTACAGGGATGACCGAACCGACACCGTCGCGCGAACTGCTCACCGATCTGCTCGCCCAGCAGTGGGAGACCATCGCCGCCTTGGTCGCCGACCTCGACGAAAAGGCCTGGCGCCGACCGTCTCCCCTGCCCGGCTGGACGCTGTTCGATGTGGTCGCGCATGTGATCGGTACCGAATCGTGGTTGCTCGGGCGCACCCCGCCCGCCCATGATCCGTTGCGCCCCAAGACCGATGTGCGCACGCTGCCGCACGTGCGCAACGAAGTCGCCGTGCTCAACGAGATCTGGGTCGACCGGTTGCGGCCACTGTCGGGCAAGCGACTGCTCGCGCTGTTCGACGAGGTCACCGAGCTGCGCCGGGCCGCCCTTGCCGCCATGACCGACGAGGAGTGGGAGGCGCCGACGGTGTCGCCGGTCGGGCAGGTGGCCTACGGCCGGTTCATGCGGGTGCGCCTGTTCGACTGCTGGATGCACGAGCTCGACCTCGCCGACGGGATCGGCCGCAGCGTCGACGAGGGCGGTGCGCGCGCGGAGGCGGCGTTCACCGAACTCACGCTCGGGCTCGGGCGCGCGGTGGTGAAAGGCGCCAAGGCGCCGGACGGTTCACGCATCACACTCGACCTCACCGGCCCGGTCACCCGACAGGTGCACCTCGCGGTCGAGGGCGGGCGCGGTTCGGTACTCGACGAAGCCGACGGGGAGCCGACAACCGTGATCCGTTTGGACTCGGGGCTTTTCGCACGTCTGCGTGGCGGCAGGCAGTCGGCGGCGACGCACCCGGGGAAGGTGGTCGTCGAAGGCGATGCCGCCCTCGGCGATCGGCTCGTCCAGAATCTGGCCTTCACCATCTGATGCGGTTGTTCCTGGCCTCCTACCGATTCGGCGGTTTCGCCGAGCGACTCACCACGCTGGCCGGCGGCAAAGGCAAGGTCGCGGTGATTCCGAACGCGTGTGACGCCTGGCCCGCCGCGTGGGCGTCTGCGGTCGCCAGCGACATGGAACCCCTACGTAGACAAGGATATTCGCCCGAGGTGCTGGATCTGCGCGACTACGTCGGGCAGCCCGCGCAGCTGGAGCGTCGGCTGCGCGAGTACTCGATGGTGTGGGTGCGCGGCGGCAACACCTTCGTCCTGCGTGCCCAATTCGCCCGCAGCGGAGCTGATTCGGTGCTTCCCGCGCTGTTACGCGAGGACGCCCTGACTTATGTGGGGTACAGCGCGGGAGCCTGCCTGCTCACGCCCGATCTGCACGGACTGGAGACGATGGACGACCCGGGCGAGGTATTGCCCACCACGGGGGCAGCACCGCGATGGGACGGGCTCGGACTCGTGGATCGGCAGCTCGTCGTGCACCTGGACTCGGCCACCGATCCGGATGGGGAATCGGCGAAGATGCTTGCGCGCTACCAGGAAGAAGGCGTCCCGCACTGGGCACTCACCGATGACGACGTCGTGGTGGTCGATGGTGAACACACCGAGGTGCTGCGCGGGTCACGCTGAGGGCCTCAGCGTGCGGTGTCGACCTCGGCCAGGTCGGGCGCCGGTGTCCGTTTGCGGAATACGATCCAGCGCATCGCGCAGTACATGTACACGGCCTCGCACCCACCGGCCAGCAACCGCGCCACGTGGTACTGCACGCCGAGCGCGGTGAGACCCGAGCCGACGCCGAGGATGAACGCCAGGTAGTTCACCACCACCACGACCACATACACCGCCGCCTGCTTGCCCATCGGGGCGTGCGAGTGGAAGTTGAAAGTGCGATTCAGCAGAAAACTCAGGCCGAACGCGAAGATATAGGCGCACGTGATGGACAACCACACGGGCAGATCGAAACCGTCGTGCAGCAGGGTGAGCAGCAGCAGATCGACGCCGAAGGTGAAGCTGTTGATGAGGGCGAAGCCGAGGAAAGTGGCGGGCACGTACCGGTCGAGCCCCCACGGCAACCGGGCGACAACGCCCTCGCACCAGCGGGTGAACCGGTCGGCGGCCGAATCCGTGACACTCGCCTGCTGCTCCACCCGGTCAGCCTGCCAGCGGCACATGACATCGAGGTGAGCAACGGGCAAACGCCCTGAGCGCTAGCGGCCGACGGCCACGACCGGACCGCGCTCGAGCGCCGCCCACTCGGCGAGGCAACGGCGGCGGGTGAATTCGTCGGCCTCGGCCAGCAGCGCGTCACGCAGTACGCGCGGGTCGGCGGCCCACGAGCTCGCGATCTCGGCGAGCGCGCGCAGATCGAACAGGCCCGTCGACTCGAGCGCCGTCATCCAGTCGTCGTGGTCGCCCGCGTACACGCGACGCATCGCGTCGGCCTCGATATCGGCGCCCAGCAGCGCGCCGACCAGCTCGGCCCGGTCCCGAGGTTCCCTCATCATCCGATCCTCCCTGCGAAAAACGGTGCGGCACAACGACATCGCGTGCGCGATGCGCAGGCAACGGAACAAGAAAACACGCCGGGCGCCCCGACAAAATCACACCCTCCCCTGCATTGTGACCACTCAAACGCCGTATACACCAACCGGCCGCGCCGAATCACAACCATGCCCTCGCGACCCTGTTCGGTCACACATCACATCTGGACGGTTGATCACCAGGTTCTGGTGGCGTTGGGCTCTCGGGTGACGCCGCCACCAGAGCGTGGCGATCGCATACTCGATAGGGCCTGGTCGGGTTAGCGTGGGGAATGGACGATCGCCGGGTGGATCTGGATTCGCTGGTTTCGGAGATTTCCGAGGGGGCAGTTGTAGTCGATGCCGATGTGATGGAGGGGTATCGGCAGGATTGGGCTCGTGACCCCCAGGCGGGGACGCCGGTGGCGGTGGTGCGGGCGCGCAGTACCGCCGATGTGGCGGCCACGCTGCGCTGGGCGCAGGCGCACGGGGTGCCGGTGGTGCCGCGCGGCGCCGGGTCGGGGCTCTCGGGTGGCGCGACGGCGGTGGACGGCGGGATCGTGCTGTCCACCGAATTGATGCGGGAGATCAACGTCGATCCCGTGACACGCACCGCGGTGGTGCAGCCGGGCCTGCTCAATGCGGAGGTGAAGCGGGCCGTCGCGGCGGAAGGATTGTGGTATCCGCCGGACCCGTCGTCGTTCGAGATGTGCTCGATCGGCGGCAACGCGGCCACCAACGCGGGTGGGCTGTGCTGCGTGAAATACGGAGTGACCACCGATTACGTGCTCGGCATGGAAGTGGTGCTCGCCGACGGAACCGTGGTTCGCCTCGGTGGGCCTCGGCTGAAGGACTCGGCGGGGTTGTCGCTGACCAAGCTGTTCGTCGGCAGTGAAGGCACGCTCGGGGTCATCACCGAACTCACGCTGCGCCTGCTGCCCGCCCAACCACCGCAGGCCACCGTGGTCGCCGGTTTCGCCACACTCACCGCCGCCACCGACGCGATCCTCGCGATCACCTCGGCACTGCGGCCCGCGATGCTCGAGTTCATGGACACCGTCGCGATCAATGCCGTCGAGGACGAGATGCGGATGGGGTTGGATCGCACCGCCGCCGCACTGCTCGTCGCCCGGTCGGACGCACCCGGCGAGTACGCGACGCACGAAGCCCAGACGATGCTCGCGCTGTGCGAAAAGGCCGGGGCGACAGAGGTTTTCCACACCGCCGATCCCGAGGAAGGGGAAGCCTTCACCGCCGCGCGGCGGTTCGCGATTCCGGCGGTGGAACGGATCGGGCCGCTGCTGCTCGAGGACGTCGGCGTGCCGTTGCCCCGGCTCGGTGAGCTCATCACCGGCGTGGCCGCCATCGGGGAACGCAACGACGTGCTGATCTCCGTCATCGCCCACGCGGGCGACGGCAACACCCACCCGCTGATCGTGCACGACCCCACCGACCCCGACAACACCGCCCGCGCCCACCGCGCCTTCGGCGAGATCATGGACCTGGCCATCACCCTCGGCGGCACCATCACCGGTGAGCACGGCGTGGGCAGGCTCAAGAAGGCGTGGCTACCCGACCAGGTCGGCCCCGAGGTGATGGCCCTGACCCGCCGCATCAAGGACGCGCTCGACCCGGCGGGCATCCTCAACCCCGGCGCGGTCCTGTAGGAACATCCGCCGACCGCGACGGGTTAGCATCCGGTATGACCACCAGGCTCGAGCACAACGTCGCCGATACCCGCTACGAGATCTACCTCGACGACGTCCTCGCGGGATACGCCGACTACGCCGAACGCGAGGACACCAAGGTCCGCGACTTCCACCACACCATGACCTTCCCCGAGTTCCGGGGCCGCGGGGTCGCCGCCGACGTGGTCAAATACGGCCTCGACGACTCCCGGACCAACGGCTACCAGGTCGTGCCCACCTGCTGGTACGTCGAGAAGTACATCGCCGAACACCCCGAATACGCCGAACTGGTCCCCTGAGCGCTCACGCGATCTCGCGGGCCAGTTGGTCGACGGCGATCTCGTAGACCCGCCGCAGCACCTCGAGCTCGGCGGTCTGGCTCTGCTCCGACATCGCGGACAGCATCACCAGCGCGGACACCACGTACTTCCCGACCCTGGCGACCACACGCTGCTGGGCGACCGGCGTCTGTATCGGCGGCGCACCCTCGACGCGCGTCTCCTGGTTCCCGTTCGTCCAGATGACGACGGCTTCCGAAGCTACCGTCTTCGGCGCCTCCACCGTCGACACGGCCATCTTCAAGGTGCGGTCCCCGGTGCGCGCCTCGACGTTCGCGCACCGCTGCACGAGGTCGGTCAAACCCCCCACCGCCGAGTCGGATTCGACGATCTGGACGAGGAACACCGCCGGGCTCGTATTCGATGCCACCGACTCCCGCGCCCCCGCGCCGATCGGATTCTCGATCAGCGGACGGCACACCTCATCGGTGAAGGTGAGCGGCAACGCCGTACCCGCCTCGGCGGCGGTGATACTTGCCGGCTTGCTCACCAGCGAATACCCGGCCGGGTACTCGGCCAGCCGAGGCAACGATTTCAGCGCCACGATCCCCGGCGCCTCCTCGGCCGCACACCCGGCCAACGCCACCCCCACCCCCAACACGGCGACCCACCGAGCCATCCGGTCACGTCGCACCACATCACCTCGAGAATCACCGGCCGCATTCCCGGCCACTCGGGCGATCACGCTAACGACTCGAGCCATCGCCGGAGCGCTCCCAGCAGCGAGCTGTGTCGATTACCAAAGGGCGCGGATGTCCTTCGGGTCTCCTGAACGAGTCATTGCAGGCCGCCGAACCGAGAGCTATGCTCCTCGGTTGCTCTCCGCTCGGAACACCCGAATCACCGGCGAGGAACCGGATGGTGCCGAACCGTCACCCCGATTTTTCTGGACGGAGATCGATGATCGATTGGATGGCTCAGCTCCGCATCGAGACGGAGGTCGCGCACGTCGTCGCGAACCAGGTGGACGAACACGCGACCACGGCAATGGTGGACATCGGGCTCGACGGCAACCGGGTCGATGTCCGGTGCCAGGCGGACACACAGTTCACCTCAGAGGACTGGTCTTCACTGAGCCCGCTGCTCACAGAGCTGGTCTCCATGCACCACTACGCTGGAACCGGCCTTCGCGGGGTGCAGTACAACCTGTCGAAAAACCCCGACGCGACGTGGGCGTGCAGTTCCGCCTATGACTACGACCCACTGGCGCGCAGTCACGCCACGGTGCCGAAGCGGTCTCTCCGGCGACGCATGTTCGGCGGAAGGTGAACGCTGTGGACAAAACAGAGTGTTTCCGGCTGATCCCGCCCGTGGCGGTGGGTTCGGTGGCGGCAACCTGGGCCGCCGAGTTCCCGCAGTTCGACTGCGTGGTCGGGTATTCCGACCTCGGGCATATGTTCTTGGCAAGCGCGGCGGGTGAGTACGCGGTGCTGCATCCGTTCAAGGCCGCGGCCAAGAGCTACGGAACCTTCTCGGGGCCGGGGGAATTCGCCGATACCGTCCTCCGGGACCCCGGCTTCGCGGAGTACGTCATGCTGCCCGGCCACGTCGCCGAAATCCGTGCCCTGCTCGGACCGCTCGGCGACGGCCAGGTCTACATCCCGACGCCGTATCCGTTCCTCGGCGGGTCGATGGAGCCCGCGACCTACACCGTCGGCGACGTGTGGACCTTTCTCGACCTCGTCGCCGAAGCGCACGGCCACAACACAGCCGACCGGACGCCCACGTTGATCCGCCCAGCGGGCGACAAGGTGGCGGTGGCCCTCGAGGAATGGGCGTGGGTCGGGGTCGACGGAAAGCGACCGGTGTTCACCACGCTGTTCGGCGACGTCTTCCTCGGCGACGAGGATGGCGTGTGGCTGCTGGACATCATCTCGGGAACGCTCACCCGCAGGTGGACCTCGTTCGAGGAGTGCGAGACGGCCCTCAACGATCCATCGCAAGGCCCGCAGGTGCTGCGCGCCGATCTCGTCGCCGAACTCGTCGGCCGCGGCATCACCCCGGCGGCCGATCAGGTCTACGACTTCAGTCATCCACCCGTCCTCGGCGGCGCGATGACGGCCGACAACGTAGAAGTGCTCGACTTCGTCGTCGCGGTTGGGATCGCGGGCCAGGTTCACGATCAGGCCCGGTTCGTCCCGGAAGGAGCGCGGGTGAGCGTCGAGGTCGCGCCGCGCCGAACCGGCTGGCGAAAGTTGTTCGGCGGCAGGTGAATATGAAACGCCCCCGGCAGGGATCCTGCCGGGGGCGTTCGTGCTGAAGGGATCAGCGCAGGAGCTGGCGGCTCATGACGAGGCGCTGGATCTGGTTGGTGCCCTCGTAGATCTGGGTGATCTTGGCGTCGCGCATCATGCGTTCGACCGGGAAGTCGGTGGTGTAGCCGGCGCCGCCGAAGAGCTGGACGGCGTTGGTGGTGACTTCCATGGCCACGTCCGAGGCGAAGCACTTGGCGGCGGCGGAGATGAAGCCGAGGTTCTTCTCGCCACGCTCGGCGCGGGCCGCGGAGGTGTAGACCATGAGGCGGGCGGCCTCGATCTTCATCGCCATGTCGGCGATCATGAACTGGGTGTTCTGGAAGTCGGCGATGGACTTGCCGAACTGCTTGCGGTCCTTGGTGTAGGCGATCGTGGCGTCGAGCGCGCCCTGGGCCAGGCCGACGGCCTGCGCGCCGATGGTCGGACGGGTGTGGTCGAGGGTCTGCAGCGCGGTCTTGAAGCCGGTGCCGGGCTCGCCGATGATGCGGTCGCCGGGGATGCGGCAGTTCTCGAAGTACAGCTCGGCCGTCGGCGAACCCTTGATGCCGAGCTTGTGCTCGAGCGGTCCGACGACGAAGCCCTCGTCGTCCTTGTGCACCATGAACGCGGAGATGCCGTTGGCGCCCTTGTCGGCGTCGGTCACGGCCATCACGGTGTACCACTCGGACTTGCCGCCGTTGGTGATCCAGCACTTGGAGCCGTTGATGATCCAGTCGTCGCCGTCGGCCTTGGCACGGGTGCGCATGGAGGCGGCATCGGAACCGGCCTCACGCTCGGACAGACAGTACGAGGCCATCTTGCCCTCGACCAGGTCGCCGAGGACCTTCTGCTTCAGCTCCTCGGAGCCGTTGAGGATCAGGCCCATGGTGCCGAGCTTGTTGACGGCCGGGATCAGCGAGGAGGAACCGCAGACGCGGGCCACTTCCTCGATCACGATGCAGGTGGCGACGGAGTCGGCGCCCTGGCCGCCGTAGGCCTCCGGCACGTGCACGGCGTTGAAACCCGCGGCGTTGAGGGCGGTGAGCGCCTCCTCGGGGAACCGGGCGTTGCCGTCGACGTCCTTGGCGTAGGGCGCGATCTCCTTCTCGGCCAGGCCGCGGATGGCGTGGCGCAGCTCGTCGTGGAAGTCCTCGAGCTTGAACAGGTCGAAATCGGGGTTTCCAGCCATCGAAGGCACACTCCTGGTTCTGGTGGTGTTCGCTGCGCCTCGCACAGCGGGCTTACGTTCGGCACGCAGTGCCAATCCACAAAGGATTATACGCGCGGCACTCTACCGCTACATGGGGATATGGGTGTGGCACCGAGTGTCACTTTTGCGTGGTGCCGCGAGCCCGGTGGCTCACAGGTTACCGAGGCGCGCGGTGAGCCGGTCGGCCAGCTCGCGCGGCGGCATGTCGCGCGGAAACACCGCGACCACCAGTTCCTCTCCCTCGGACGCGTCGCGCCTGCCACGGGGAATCAGCGCGAGTTCGGTCCGCAGATCGCTCACCGCCGCCCCCGGCTCGCCACGCACCATCCGCCGCAACAGGTAGTTGTGGGTGGCGGTCACCGCGGCCGTGAACTGCACGCGCGCCAGATCCGGCGTCTCCGGTAGCCGTTCGCGCAGGAACTCGGTGAACAACCGCTCGTACCGGAACACGGTGACGATCTCCCGCTCCCGCAACGCGGGCACCCGCCGCACCACCTGATAGCGCCGCGCCGCGATATCGCGCCACTGCGTGAACCGCTCGAACACCCCGATCACGGCCTCGCACACCGCATCCCACGGATCCCCCCGCCCCTCGGCCAGGAACTCCTGTGCCGAAGCCAGTTGGAACTCGTGATCGGCGAAGATCACGTCCTCTTTCGACCGGAACTGCCGAAAGAACGTCCGCCGGGAAATCCCCGCCGCCACCGCGATCTCGTCGACCGTCGTCGCCTCATACCCCCGCTCGGCAAACAACCGCAACGCCTGATCAACCACCGTCAGCCGAAACTGCGCCGCATCATCCTGTGCCACGGACGTCAACCGTAGTCACCGCCCCGCAGTCACCTCACACGACACCGACAGACGTCCGCCGGATCACTCCCCGAACAAGTCGGCGACCGAGGACACGTCCAGCGCCCGGCGCAACCAGGTCGCCAACTGCGCCTCGTCCTGACAGCCACGAATGCGATCCGCGGCCGCATCGGTGACAACCACACCCCTGTGCCGCAGCACCATGAGCACATCCTCGGCGCGCCCCATGGCGACGCCCTCCGCCCGCCCTTGCGCCCTGAGCTTCTGCGCGGATTCTGAGCGGAAGAACGAGAGATCGGTAGCCATGTGGTTCCTCCAGGTCTCGGCGGCTGCGGTGTGTGAGATGCCCTGCTCGATCAACTCGACGTAGAACTCGGTCGTCTCGTTGCCGCCTATTCGGCGGATCCCTGTGACGATTGCCTCCAGTATCGCACCGATATCCGCCTCGCGGGCATGGGTGACGGCCGAGAGCGCGGCCAAAGGGAGGTCTTGGACCACGAGGGTGGGGTCGGTGACGGCGGGAACGTTGTGCGGGCCGAGTACCAGCGGGTACAGGGTGATCGTCGTCCAGAATGTGTGACCGATTTTCATGGGGGTGCCAGCCCACCGCGCCGTGACGTGGTCGTGGCAGATGACCACGAGGATGACGGGGAGGTTGTACTTGTTGCGCAGGAAGGTCACGTAATACGACCATGAGTCGGGCCGCGAATCGTCCGGCGCCGACTGTGCCTCTATCACCATCAGGAATCTGTCGTTGACAGTGGTGATGTCGAGGATCGTGTCGGCACGCCGCTCGACCGGTGCCGTTTCGGTGAGGTCGATGGAAAGCTGTTCCACTGCGATCGGTTTGGCGAACGGCAAGTTCAGCACGGTGAACGCGTGCGCGATCGCCGCCGCGTCGTGCTGGAAGATCCGATGCATCGCTTCGTGCGATGAGGTCACCATGGGGCCGAACGTACGTGATGGCAGGTCAGCGTACGAAAAGTGCGGCGGTTCACCGGAATTCGGCAATTCGGGCAGCCGGTCGCCGGGAAATGCGACCGGCTCGGCCTTCTCAGCCCAAAAGTTTGGTGCGCAGCGCTTCGTCTTTGGCCAGGACCATTTTCTCGAGGCCGGCTTGGAACTGTTCCATGCGGGTGCGCAGGGATTCGTCGGAGGAGGCGAGGATGCGGACGGCGAGGAGGCCTGCGTTGCGGGCGCCGCCGATGGAGACGGTGGCTACGGGGACGCCTGCGGGCATTTGGACGATGGAGAGGAGGGAGTCCATGCCGTCGAGGTATTTCAGGGGGACGGGGACGCCGATGACGGGGAGGGCGGTGGCGGAGGCGACCATGCCGGGGAGGTGGGCTGCGCCGCCCGCGCCCGCGATGATGACTTTCAGGCCGCGGCCTGCGGCTTCGCGGGCGTAGTCGAGCATGCGCTGGGGGGTGCGGTGAGCGGAGACGACGCCGACCTCGAAGCGGATACCGAACTCGGCGAGGGCCTCGGCGGCGGCTTCCATGGTTGGCCAGTCGGAGTCGCTGCCCATGATCAGGCCGACCTGGGGTCCGGTGGTGCTCATCTGAGGTTCCTTTCAGCGAAGGTACGTGGTTCACGCCTGGCGCCGAAAGTCGGTGCCCACGTGTCGATTTCGGCCTGAGCGCGCGGCGGTCGCGGCGCGCGCTCGTCGACGATTCACTCGCCGTGCGGGTCCCAGCCGTCGGTCCAGACCGCATGCGACATCCAGTGCGCGGCACGCTCGGCCTTCTCGCGAACCTCGGTCACCTCGTCGCCGAGGATGTTGATGTGCCCGATCTTGCGGTCGGGGCGCTCGCCCTTGCCGTAGAGGTGCACCTTGGCCTCGGGCATCCGGGCGAACAGGTGGTGCAGCCGCTCGTCCATCGACATCTCCGGCGCCTCGGCCGCACCGAGAATGTTCGCCATCACCGTGACGGGCGCCAACGGGGTTGTGTCGCCGAGCGGGTAGTCGAGCACCGCGCGCAGGTGCTGCTCGAACTGACCGGTCCGCGCACCGTCCATGCCCCAGTGCCCGGAGTTGTGCGGGCGCATGGCGAGCTCGTTGACCAGCAGTTCGCCGTCGTGCGTTTCGAACAGTTCGACCGCCATCACACCGACCACACCGAGCCCGGCCGCCAGTTCCAGCGCCATCGTCTCCGCGCGGGCGCCGGTGTCCTCTGGCAGGTCGGGTGCGGGTGCGATGACGACCGCGCACTGACCGTTGCGCTGCACGGTCTCCACCACCGGCCAGGTGGCCGCCTGCCCGAACGGCGAACGAGCGACCATCGCCGACAGCTCACGCTTCAGGTCGACCTTCGCCTCGGCGAGCAGCTGCACACCGTGCGCGAGCTGGTCGGTGACCAGCGCCGTCGCCTCCTCGGCATCGGCGGGCATCCACACCCCGCGCCCGTCGTACCCACCGCGCACGGCCTTGAGCACGAACGGCCAGCCGTGCTCGTCACCGAAGGCGACCGCGTCGGCGGGCGAGGTGACCTCGACGAACGCGGGCACCGGCAGACCGAGCGAGGACAGCTTGGTGCGCATCGCCAGCTTGTCCTGGGCGAAGATCAGCGCCTGCGGCGGTGGCGCCACGTTCACGCCCTCGGCGACGAGCACGTCGAGGTGCTCGGTCGGCACGTGCTCGTGGTCGAAGGTGAGTGCGTGCGAGCCCTTGGCGGCCGTGCGCAGCGCGGACAGGTCGTCGTGGCTACCGAGCACGACATCGGGACTCACCTGGGCGGCGGGATCGCCGGGGTTCTCGGCGAGCACCCGCAGACGCTGGCCGAGGGCGATCGCGGCCTGGTGCGTCATGCGCGCGAGCTGGCCCCCACCGACCATCGTGACGGTGGGCATGGCAGACGGATCGAACGAACGTGCAGTCACGTCGTGCAATGTTGTCATGTCGAATGCGAATCTTTGCTACCGGTACACTCGGAACTCGTGTCAATCGTCGACGACGTGGTCAGCGTCCTTCCCCCGCGCCTGCGCGAGCTCGCGCTCCGGCATAAAGAGCTGATCAAGTTCGCCATCGTCGGCGCGACGACGTTCGTGATCGACAGCGGCCTGTTCTACCTGCTCAAATGGACCGTTCTGTCGGAAAAGCCGGTCACCGCCAAGATCATTTCCGGCGTGGTCGCGGTGATCGCGTCCTATGTGCTCAACCGCGAATGGTCGTTCAAGAATCGCGGCGGCCGCGAGAAACATCACGAGGCATTGCTGTTCTTCGGTGTCAGCGGCATCGGCGTGGCGCTGAGCAATATACCGCTGTGGATCTCGAGCTATGTGTTCGATCTGCGGCAGCCGAATGTGAGTTTCCTGACCGAGAACATCGCCGACTTCGTGAGCGCGTTCGTCATCGGCAACCTGCTGCAGATGGCGTTCCGGTTCTGGGCGATGCGGCGGTGGGTGTTCCCCGACGAGATGGACGAGATCGTCGCCGAACTGGAGGAGCTCGTCGAGGAAGAACCGCTCGGCAAGAGCTGAGCAGGCGCGATTGGTAAATCAGCGCGGTTCGGTCAGCGTCGCGTTCTGCGACCGGTTGACCTTGGATCCGAGGAACACCGCGAACAGAGCCGGACGGCGACGCTGCAGCTCGAGCCTGCCACCATCGGCCTCCACCAGGGCCCGCGCCAGTGCCAACCCCACACCGGTCGACCCACCGGCCGAGAAACCCCGGTCGAAGATGTGCGGGGCCATTTCGTCGCGAATGCCTTCGCCCTCGTCGGCTACCTCCACGCAGATCAGTGGGTCACGCGCGCTCATCGTCGGGACCGTTCGCACCGACACCGTGCAGGTGCCACCGCCGTGCATGAGGGCGTTGTCGACCAGCACCGCGACCGCCTCACGCAACCGCGAACCGGTGATCGGCGCGCGCAGGGATTCGTCGCCGATCAGGCTCAGTTCGCGGCCCGCCTCGTGGAACGGGTGCGTCCATTCGGCGACCACACCGCGCAGCTCGGCCATCACCGGCACCGGGTCGCGATCGGCGGCGTCCTCGGAGCGGGAGGCACGAACCAGGTCGTCGATGGCGTCGGTGAGCCGGTCGACCTGCGCCATCGCCTCCTCCGCCTCGTGCACCACCTCGGGATCGTTGTGGGTCGACAGCTCGTCCAAGCGCAACCGCACGGCCGTCAGGCGGCTGCGCAGCTGGTGGGAAACGTCGGCGACCAGCGCGTGCTCACGTTGCAGACGGCCCGCGATCTCGACGGTCGCCGAGTCGAGCACATCGGAGACCCGGTCGAGTTCGGCGATGCCGTGCCTGCGGGGGTCGGGCCGGAAGTCGCCCATCGCCAGCCGGGCCGCGCGGGCGGCCACATCGCGCAGCGGATCGGCGACGCGGCGCGCGGTCACCACGGCCACCGAGAATGCCGCACCGAGCGAGGCGAGCACGGCCAGCGCCACCGCGGCGACGGCCTGTTCCTGACGCGCGTGCATGGGTCCGGCGGGCACCTCCAGCCGCAACGACGCCGAGGTCCCCATCGACAGCGACTCGACCAGAGGGTCGTCGATCTGCTCGACGCCGATATCGGTGCGCGCGGCATTGTCGGTCGGCGTCGGGTAGACGACGGTGAGCCGGCCGCCCTCGGGCACCAGCGCCCGGATGGCGCGCACGTCCAGCCCGTCGTGGACGTAACCGTCGACCTGTTCCTGGGCGATCACCTCGGCCGCGATGCGTTCCAGCCTGCTCTGCAGATCGTTGCGGGTGATGTCCTCCACCCAGAGCCAGGCGGTGTAGATCAGGGGTACGCCGAGCACCACCGTGGTGATGGTGAGGACGGTGAGGATCGAACGCAGGATGCGACGACGCACGACCCGTCAGCTCCGGTGCGTGTCGGTGTTGAGGCGAAAGCCCACACCGCGCACGGTGACGATGCGCCGCTCGGCCATCGGGCCCTCGTCGCCGATCTTGCGGCGCAGCCAGGACATGTGCATGTCGAGGGTCTTGGACCCGCGCAGGTCGGCATCGCCCCACACCTCGCGCAGGATCGTCTCGCGGCCGACCACCTGACCGGCCCGGTCGATGAGCACCTTGAGCAGCTCGTACTCCTTGTTGGCCAGGTTCACCTCGGCCCCGTTCACCAGTACGCGCCGCGCCGCCGGTTCGAGGCGGATGCCGCCGACCTCCACCGCGTCGTCACCGATTCCGCTGCGCCGCAACAGGGCTCGCACGCGGGCGAGCAGTTCGGCGAGGCGGAACGGTTTGCCGACGTAGTCGTCGGCGCCCGCGTCGAGCCCGACGACGAAGTCGACCTCGTCGGTGCGCGCGGTGAGCATCAGCACGGCGATGTCGGCGCCGCCCGCGCGTACCTGCCTGCATACCTCCAGCCCGTCCATTCCGGGCAGGCCGAGGTCGAGGATCAGCAGGTCGTGGTTGCCTTCGAGAGCACGGCGCAGCACCGCCGGGCCGAAGCGTTCGACGGTGACGGTGTAGCCCTCACGCCCCAGTGCGCGCGACAGGGGTGCGGCGATCGCCTCGTCGTCCTCGGCCAGAAGTACTGCGGTCATGTGCCCAGGTTAAGTGGTCTGGACCCGCGGCTCACCGGTAGCCGCCACCCCAGTGCTGATCGGTCGGCGAACGGCCCGCCTCGAAAACCTGGTGGTAGAGCAGCGAGTGCACCTGCTGCACCTGGGGGATGTCGTCGTATTCGAGCGGCTCCTCCGACGACGACCCGATGATGAGCGTGCCGGTGCCGAGCAGCCGGTCGAAGACGCCGTGACTGAACTGCACGCTGGAGATACGGCTGAGCGGGATGTCGATACCGGTGTGGGTGAGCACGCCCTCACGGACGAGCACCCGGCGCTGGGTGACGATGAAATGCGTTGACTTCCAGGCGATCACCCGCACGATCACCCGCCAGGCGATGATCCCGAACCAGATCAGGCCGATGAGCACCAGCAGCACGGTTCGCACGTGCCCGGTGGTGTTTCGCCAGGCCAGCCCGCCGAGGAAACCGGCGAGGGCGGTGGCGACGATGAGCGTGATGATCGGCCAGACCAGCATCTTCCAGTGCGGGTGGCGGTGCAGGATCAGCTGCTCGTCGGGCGCGAGGACATCCTCCGGGTAACCCATATGCGCACAGTACCGCGCGATGACGGTGCATTTCTCGATGCCACGGCGGAGGCGATACTGTGGATTCCGCGCTAGAAGCCAGGTTTTGCCCATTTCTCCTTGCTCGCCAACGACAGTGGAGGCTCGCGTGACCAAAGCTCTGACTCAGCTCGAAATCCTCACCGCTCTCGAACCCGTCGCCGAACAGAATCTGAACCGGCACCTGTCCATCGCCAAGGACTGGCACCCGCACGACTACGTGCCGTGGGACGAGGGTCGCAATTTCGCCGCGATGGGCGGAATCGATTGGGAGCCGGAACAATCCAAGCTCACCGATGTCGCCAAGGCGGCGATGATCACCAACCTGCTCACCGAGGACAACCTGCCCTCCTATCACCGGGAGATCGCCGAGAACTTCTCCCAGGACGGCGCGTGGGGGACCTGGGTCGGTCGCTGGACCGCCGAGGAGAACCGGCACGGCATCGTCATCCGTGACTATCTGGTCGTCACCCGAGGGGTCGATCCGGTCGCGCTGGAGAACGCCAGGATGGTCCACATGACCCAGGGCGCCCACGCACCGGCGAACTGGGGCGGCTTCCTGGTCAACGTCGCGTACGTGACGTTCCAGGAGCTGGCCACCCGGGTGAGCCACCGCAACACCGGCCGGGTCTGCGACGACGCCGTCGCCGACCGCATGCTCGCGCGCGTGGCCACCGACGAGAACCTGCACATGATCTTCTACCGCAACCTGTGCGCGGCCGCCCTGGATCTGGTCCCCGATCAGGCGATGCCCGCGATCACCAAGGTGCTCACCAACTTCCAGATGCCCGGCGCGGGCATGCCGAACTGGCGGCGCAACGGCGTGCTGATGGCCAAGCACGGCATCTACGACCTGCGCCAGCACCTCGACGAGGTGGTGCTGCCGGTGCTCAAGCAGTGGAACATCTTCGGCCGCGACGACTTCGGACCGCGCGGCGAGGCGGCCCGCGACGAGCTCGCGCAGTTCCTGGCCAAGCTGGAGAAGGACGTGCTGAAGTTCGAGGAGCAGCGCGACAGGTTGCTGGCGCGCGAGCGCGAGGTGGCCGAACGCAAGGGGACAGGCGTGGCGGCGCGCTGATCGATAGCGACCGGTCGGTCAGGCGTCGTGGAGACGACCACAGCGCCTGACCGGCGGCGTCCCGGTCAGTACTGCCCGCGCAGGTGGGTCACATCTCCCGCCGACACCGCTTCGTCGCCGATCAGCAGCCGCCCGGTGGCGTCGACCCCCGTGGCCACACCGGTGAGCACCTTCCCACCTGGCAGCTCCGCCCGAACGTTCACCCCGATGGTCGCGCAACGCTCGCGGTAGGCCGCCGCCAGTTCGTCGGTGGCCCAGCCCGCCCGCTCCCACTCGGTGAACCGCCGCGCGAACTCGCTCAGGATCGCGGCGGCGAGCGCGGTGCGATCGGTGGTCTGCGCACCGGCCAGCGCGAGCGAAGTAGCGTGCGGGACCGGCAGTTCCGACTCGTCCAGGTCGACATTGAGGCCGACGCCGACCACCACGGCGGGCGCGATCCCGGTGGCGGCGACCTCCGCGAGGATGCCCGCGAGCTTGCGGTTGTCGAGCAGAACGTCGTTGGGCCACTTCAACTCCGGCGAAAGACCCGCGATGCCACGCAGCGCGTCGACCACCGCGATGCCGGTGAGCAACGGCAACCAGCCCAGCGCCACCGGGTCGATCCCCGGCAACCGAACCAGGATCGACAGCGAGATCTGGGCCCGCGGCGGGCTCACCCACTCGCGGGCGTGCCGACCGCGTCCGGCGACCTGCTCCTCGGCGAGCAGCGCCTGCCGGTCGACAGCGGGATCGGTCGCGCGGGCCACCAGATCGGCATTGGTCGAACCGGTCGATTCGACGACATCGATCCGGTCGAAGAACACCGGTGCCGGGGAGACGAGAGAGCTGCGCAGACGTTGCGCGTCGATCGGTGCCCTGTTCATTCCTGGCACGCTACCCGCCGCCGCGTGCTATGGGGCATCACCACACCTAGCTGCGGTTTCTGTACTGGCCGGTAGGCGCACTGCCGTAGTGCGGGGCGGTATCACTCGTTACACTCGCAACCCATGACGAGTGTCCAGCAGCAGCCCGCGTCGGAATCGGCGGGCGCCCCCGACATCCACACCACCGCCGGGAAGCTGGCTGATCTGCGGAATCGGCTGGAAGAAGCGCAACACCCGATGGGTGAGGCCGCCGTCGACAAGGTGCACGCCAAGGGCAAGATGACCGCCCGCGAGCGCATCCTCGCACTGGTCGACGAGGGCTCCTTCGTCGAGCTCGACGCCCTGGCCAAGCACCGCAGCGTGAACTTCGGGCTGGAGAACAACCGCCCCACCGGCGACGGCGTGGTGACCGGTTACGGCACCATCGACGGCCGCGACGTGTGCCTGTTCTCCCAGGACGTCACCGTCTTCGGTGGCTCGCTCGGCGAGGTCTACGGCGAGAAGATCGTCAAGGTGATGGACCTGGCGATCAAGACCGGCCGTCCGCTGGTCGGCATCAACGAGGGCGCGGGCGCGCGTATCCAGGAGGGCGTCGTCTCCCTCGGCCTCTACGGCGAGATCTTCCACCGCAATGTGCAGGCCTCCGGCGTGATCCCGCAGATCTCGCTGATCATGGGTGCCGCCGCCGGTGGGCACGTGTACTCCCCCGCGCTCACCGACTTCGTGGTGATGGTCGATCAGACCTCGCAGATGTTCGTCACCGGCCCCGACGTGATCAAGACCGTCACCGGTGAAGAGGTCAGCATGGAAGACCTCGGTGGCGCGCACACCCACATGGTGAAGTCCGGTGTCGCCCACTACGTGGCTTCCGGCGAGCAGGACGCGCTGGACTACGTCAAGGACCTGCTGAGCTACTTGCCGAGCAACAACCGCGCCGAGGCACCACGCACCGAGCCGACCGACCCGATCTTCGGCGCCATCGAGGACTCGCTCACCGAGGAAGATCTCGAGCTCGACACGATCATCCCGGATTCGCCGAACCAGCCCTACGACATGCACGAGGTGATCCGTCGTCTGCTCGACGACGACGAGTTCCTCGAGGTGCAGGCCGAGCGCGCGATGAACATCATCGTCGGCTTCGGCCGGGTCGACGGGCGCAGCGTCGGCATCGTCGCCAACCAGCCCACCCAGTTCGCCGGCTGCCTCGACATCGACGCCTCGGAGAAGGCCGCGCGCTTCGTTCGCACCTGCGACGCCTTCAACATCCCGATCATCACCCTGGTCGACGTGCCCGGCTTCCTGCCCGGCACCGGCCAGGAATACAACGGCATCATCCGCCGCGGCGCCAAGCTGCTCTATGCCTACGGCGAGGCCACTGTGGGCAAGATCACGATCATCACTCGCAAGGCTTATGGCGGTGCCTACGACGTGATGGGTTCCAAGCACATGGGTGCCGATGTGAACCTCGCGTGGCCGACCGCGCAGATCGCCGTGATGGGCGCCTCGGGCGCCGTCGGGTTCGTCTACCGCAAACAGCTGGCAGAGGCCGCCCAGAACGGCGCCGACGTCGACGCTTTGCGCCTCGAGCTGCAGAACGAGTACGAGGACACCCTCGTGAACCCGTACGTGGCCGCCGAGCGTGGCTACGTCGACGCGGTCATCCCGCCGTCGCACACGCGAGGCCAGATCGTGTCGGCGCTGCGACTGCTCGAACGCAAAATGGTGACCCTTCCCCCCAAGAAACACGGCAACATTCCGCTCTGAAAACGCGATATTCCTCGTGTGCCGCGCACACTTGTTGGGGAAATCAACTATTGCCCGGCGCTGTTGCACCGGGAATGATCGCGGACACCGCGCCGTGAACCGAAGTACGCGCAGGAAGGATCTGGCACTGTGACCACTGTGGCAGAAGAAGACGTGCTGACCGCCGCCGAGCTCGAGCTCGCTGTCGAACCACTCGTCGACGAGGTCGAACTGTCTACCGACACGCTGACCGAGGCCCCGGCAGAACCCGCCGGTGAGCCGCTGTTGCGCATTCTGAAGGGATCGCCGTCCGACGAGGACGTCGCCGCCCTGGTCGCGGTGTTCAGTGCCGCCGCCGCGAGCGCACCGGCGCCGACCGCTCATCAGCCGGTCGACGGCTGGGGTCAGGCGACGCTGATGCACCGGGGTTCGTCCCCGTTCTCGCCGTACGTGTACCCGCTGCTGTCGCACCTGCGCTGAGGGTGACCCGGCTGGTCTTGGCCTCCGCGTCCCCCGCCCGGCTCGGGGTGCTCCGGACGGCGGGTATCGATCCCGTCGTCCGCGTCTCCGGCGTGGACGAGGACGCGGTCTCGGCCGCGCTTCCCGCTGATACGTCCGCCGACGATGTCGTTGTCGCCCTGGCCCGTGCCAAGGCCCTCGACGTGGCAGGCTCCATTCCCGAACTCGCCGCCGACTGTGTCGTCGTCGGCTGCGATTCCATGCTGCTCGTCGACGGGCGGCTGCAAGGCAAACCGCACACGCCCGAGGTGGCGCGCGAGCGCTGGGCGAGCATGGCCGGGCGCAGCGCCGATCTGCTCACCGGCCACTGTGTACTGCGCCTGCGCGACGGCGAGGTCGTCGCCGAATCAGCCGAATGCAGTTCCACCACCGTGCATTTCGCCGAACCCGGCCCGGACGAACTCGAGGCCTACATCGCCACCGGCGAACCGCTGCAGGTGGCGGGTGCGTTCACGCTCGACGGTCTCGGCGGCTGGTTCGTCGACCGGATCGAGGGTGATCCGTCCAGTGTCATCGGGATCGGGCTACCACTGCTGCGCAGGCTGCTCGAAGACGTCGGCGTCGGTGTCACGCAACTGTGGCGGGACGCGCGGTCCTGACGGCGTGATCATTCGCTGAGCGGCCTGGTCCTCGCCGACGGCCGACCGGATCGGCCGCTCGCCGTGCTCCTCGGCCGCGTGCTCGACGGCTTCCGCGCCGAGGGTGAGTTCGAGCCTGGCATGGCACAGTTCCGGTTCGGTGAACGGATGCAGCCGCACCTCCACCCGGCCGCGCGCGCCGTTGCGTTCCAGCACTTCGCGCATCAGACCCACATGCACTCCGCACACCACTTCGGCGTGCGAGCGGGCCAGTTCGCGCAGGGGGCAAGCGGTGAGATTGATGCCGACGTGCTCGTCGGTCTCGCCGACCGGGTCCTTCTCCGGCGCGAAGCCGAGTTCCGACATCAGCGACATGGTGATGTCACGGGCGTCGGCGAGAGTTTCCACCTGGTGGGAGCCGATATCCATGCGACGGCCCCACGCGCGGCCCGCCTCGATGGCGGCGGCGGAGCGACTCAGCGGGTCGGGTCCGAGGTGGTCGGCGAGCACCTGGGCCAGTTCCTGATAGCCGACCGACCGCTGCACCGCGCGGTAACCGATGCGAGGTCGGCCACGTCCGCGCGGGGGTTGCTGGAACTGGCGCACGAGCGATTCGCGGGTGAGAACGTCGAGGTGGAAACGGACGGTGGTGACGTGCTGTCCGGTGATGCGGGCCAGTTCCTGGGCATCGAGGGGCTCGGTGGCGCCACGTAGGATCGCGAGCAGTCGCCGTCGCGGCCATGAATCGGACATAGCTCACCCCTCCTCTCCAGAGACTTTATCGGACAGCTCTGCGCTTTATTCGCCCATTGCGTCGATTCGTGATGTGCCACCACAGACATACCATCGGCTACGGCCTCGACACTGCCGCACCCGCCCAACTCTCGCGTGAAGGACCACACTGTGCCCGTCGCCCCGGATCCGCACCCCGCCTACGGTTCCTACGCAGTCCCGCATCGATTGGTAACCACCGAATGGCTGTCCGCAAACATCGGGGTGCCCGGTGTGAAGGTCATCGAATCCAACGACGACATTCTTCTCTACGACATCGGACATGTGCCCGGCGCGGTCAAGATCGATTGGCGTGGTGATCTGAGCGACCCGGTGACCCGCGATTACATCGATGGTCACCGATTCACCGAACTGATGCGCGCCAAGGGTATCCGGCGCGAGGACACCGTGGTGATTTATGGCGATCGCGGCAATGCCCAAGCCGCGCACACCGCCTGGATCTTCACCCTGTTCGGCCACGAGGACGTGCGACTGCTCGACGGCGGCCGCGACGCCTGGATCTCCGAGGAACGCGACACCACCTTCGACCCGCCCGTCCCCGAGCGCAGCGACTACCCCTCGGTCGAGCGCGACGACACGACCGCCCGCGCGTTCCGCGAGGAGGTCCTCGCGCGGCTGGGCCGCCCGCTGGTAGACGTGCGCTCGCCGCAGGAGTACGCGGGTGAGTCCGGCGGCGACAAGGAACCCGAAACGCAACGGGCGGGCCATGTGCCAACCGCCGTTAACATCCCGTGGACACTTGCCTGCTCACCCGATGGAAGATTCCGTTCGCGCGCCGAATTGGACGAGGTCTACGGCGCCCTGCCCGCCGAGGATCTCGTGGTCTACAGCCGGGTCGGCGAACGCTCCAGCCACACCTGGTTCGTCCTCACCTTCCTGCTCGGCCGCAGGTCGGTGCGCAATTACGACGGTTCGTGGATCGAATGGGGCAACTCGGTTCGCCTGCCGATCGCCGCGGGCGACGAACCGGGCACCGTCGATCAGCGGAATTGAAACGGGTTCACAGGTCGGCGGGCCGCGTAGTGTGACCTACGACCTACTGAACAGTAGGGCTAGCCGAGTTCGGGGCGAATTGGCACACTGCCTACACTCGCCCGAGACGAAAGTTGTCGATACCGGGCGCGGGGCCCACACGGTGACCCGTCCGAAGCGACCAAAGATTGCACACAGGAGGCTCAGTGCCCAGCCATGCCAGCGCACGGATCACGAAGGTACTCGTAGCTAACCGCGGCGAGATCGCGGTCCGCGTGATCCGGGCTGCCAAGGACGCGGGGATCACCAGCGTCGCGGTGTACGCCGAGCCCGATGCCGACGCTCCCTTCGTGAAGCTCGCCGACGAGGCGTTCGCCCTCGGCGGCCAGACCTCGGCCGAGTCGTACCTCGTGTTCGACAAGATCCTCGACGCCGCCGCCAAGTCCGGCGCCGACGCGATCCACCCCGGCTACGGCTTCCTCTCCGAGAACGCCGACTTCGCCCAGGCCGTCATCGACGCCGGGCTGATCTGGATCGGCCCCTCGCCGCAGTCGATTCGCGACCTGGGTGACAAGGTCACCGCCCGCCACATCGCCGAGCGCGCGCAGGCCCCGATGGCCGCGGGCACCAAGGACCCGGTCAAGAACGCCGACGAGGTCGTCGCGTTCGCCAAGGAATACGGCGTCCCGGTCGCGATCAAGGCGGCCTTCGGTGGCGGTGGCCGCGGCATGAAGGTCGCCCACACCATCGAGGAGATCCCCGAGCTGTTCGAGTCGGCCACCCGTGAGGCCGTCGCCGCCTTCGGCCGTGGTGAGTGCTTCGTCGAGCAGTACCTGGACAAGGCCCGCCACGTCGAGGCCCAGGTCATCGCCGACCAGCACGGCAACGTCGTCGTCGCCGGTACCCGTGACTGCTCGCTGCAGCGCCGCTTCCAGAAGCTCGTCGAGGAGGCGCCCGCGCCGTTCCTGTCCGACGAGGTCCGCGCCAAGATCCACGACTCCGCCAAGCGCATCTGTCGCGAGGCCGGCTACTACGGCGCGGGCACCGTGGAGTACCTGGTGCAGGGCGAGACCGTGTCGTTCCTCGAGGTGAACACCCGCCTGCAGGTGGAGCACCCGGTCACCGAGGAGACCGCGGGTATCGACCTGGTGCGCCAGCAGTTCCGCATCGCCGAGGGCCACGAGCTGAGCATCACCGAGGACCCCGCCCCGCGTGGTCACTCCTTCGAGTTCCGCATCAACGGTGAGGACGCCGGTCGCGGCTTCCTGCCCGCCCCCGGTCCGGTCAACGTGTACCGCGAGCCCTCGGGCCCCGGCGTGCGCGTGGATTCCGGTGTGGTGGCAGGCAGCGTCATCGGCGGTCAGTTCGACTCGATGCTCGCCAAGCTGATCGTCACCGGCGAGAACCGCGAGCAGGCGCTGCAGCGCGCCCGTCGCGCGCTGGCCGAGTACGAGGTCGAGGGCCTGGCGACGGTCATCCCGTTCCACCGCGCGATCGTCGAGGACCCGGCGTTCATCGGTGACGGCGAGAAGTTCGACGTCTACACCAAGTGGATCGAAAACGAGTGGAACAACACCGTCGAGCCGTACACCGGCGGCGGTGCCCCGGCCGACGACGACGAGGAACTGCCCCGGCAGAAGGTGGTCGTCGAGGTCGGTGGACGTCGCGTCGAGGTGTCGCTGCCCGGACAGTTCTCCCTCGGTGGCGGTGCGGCCGGTGCGGCCGGTAACGGTGTGGTCCGCAAGAAGCCCAAGCCGCGCAAGCGTGGTGGCGGCGGTGCCGGTGCCGCTTCCGGTGACGCGGTCACCGCGCCCATGCAGGGCACCGTGGTGAAGGTCGCCGTCGAAGAGGGCCAGACCGTCGAGGCGGGCGACCTGATCGTGGTGCTCGAGGCCATGAAGATGGAGAACCCGGTCAACGCGCACAAGGCCGGTGTGGTCACCGGGCTGGCCGTCGAGGCGGGTGCCGCCATCACCCAGGGCACCGTCCTGGCCGAGATCAAGTAAGAGGTTTCCCCGCGAACGGACGCCGGTCTCTTGTAGACCGGCGTCCGTTCGCGTTCAGGGACGATTGCCCTGAGTGAACGGGCGGCGAAGATCGCGCTCGCGGCCGGGCGGTGCGTCCGTGGCCTGTCGTAATGTGGGTCGGGTGACCAGCAGTGCGCACATCGAACCGGATTCCTCAGCCACGCCGGATCCGGTGCCGGTCGCCGAGGTGATTCGCGGCAGGCAGGCCGCCGGGCATCGCGACGACGGGCACCGTCTCGCCCTGGTGATCGAGGGTGGCGGCAGCCGCGGTGTGTATTCCAGCGGCATGGTGCAGGCGCTCGAGGAACTCGGGCTGTCGGCGGTGTTCGATGCCGTGTACGGCACGTCGGCCGGGGCGATCAACGGGGCGTGGCTGCTGTGCGGGCGGGCCGCGTCGGGGATGCGGTCGTGGACGGATCGCACCATCATGCGGCGGGTGGTCGACCCGGTGCGGATCGTGCGCGGGCGACCGGTTTTCGATCTGCACTACCTGGTGCACCGGGTGTACGACGGGATCGAGCCGATGGATTTCCCGGCGATTCTCGCCAATCCGACCAGCTTCCACCCGATCGCCACCGATACCCGCACCGGGCAGCCGGTCGATCTCGCACCGTTCATCGTCGACAAGCCGACTCTGCTCACGGCTCTGCGGGCGTCGGCGGGATTGCCGTTGCTCGCGGGCCCGCCGGTGGAGCTGGCCGGCCGCAGCTATTTCGACGGTGGTCTCTCGGAGACCGTGCCGATCCGGAGCGCGGTGAGCGCGGGCGCCACCCACGCCCTCGTCCTGCGTACGCGACGGACCGGGGAACTACGTCCGCCCGCTCCCCTGGTGCATCGGGTCGTCGGCGGTGGATATCTGCGTGCGGTCGCGCCCGGTGCTTTCCGCGCGTGGTCGGCGCGACCCGGTCAGCAGGCGGTAGAGGACAGCTATCTGGCCGGACTCGGTGACCGGGTACTGCAGGTGCATCCGCCTGCCGGCGCCCCACCGGTCGACAGCGCCGCCCGCGACACCACCCTGCTCACCCAGGCCCTCGACCTCGGCCGCGCCGCCGTCCACGCCCTGCTCGGCGACCGGCCGAGCCCGGCCTGAGGCGACCCCCGGAACTCCGGGGCACCGGTTTTGCCGGATTTCCCAGTTCTGCCCGCTCCCTTAGCGTCTCACCGGCGAGGGCACGAACAGAGGGAGACCGGGATGGGTACGCAGGTGCTGGCTCGACCGCCGGTGGAGTCCGCCGGCCACGAAGAGCCGGAGGAGCGGGGGTGGCACCCGGCCGTCCGGGCGCTGTTCCGGTTCACGTTCGTCACCGTCGGAATCGGGATGGCCGGTGCGTGGTTGCTGCACGCGCTGCTGCGTACTCTCGGCCTACCCCAGCAGGTGGTGGCCGAGGTCGGCAAATGGACTGCGCTGCATCCGCTCACGGACTGGGTGGGCACCCGGCTGTTCGATGTCCGGATCGACTACACGGTCACCGGTAGTGGTGACACCGCCGCCAAGTGGATCAGCGTCTTCACCCTGATCCTGGTCGCGGTTCCGGTGACCGCCGTGTGGTCGGTGCTCGACCGGCGTCGCCCCGACTATGCGCGCCTGTACGGCTGGTTCCGGTTGCTGGTGCGGTTCACGCTGGTGAGCGCGCTGATGCTGTACGGGATGATCAAGCTGATGCCGACCCAGATGTCGTTCAATCTGGAGCGGCTGGTGGAACCGTTCGGGCACATGAGCCCGATGGCGGTGCTGTGGGCGCAGTCGTCGCTGTCGGAACCGTACGAGATGGCGCTCGGGGCGGCCGAGGTGACGGCGGCGGTGTTGCTGATCCTGCCGCTCACCGCCGGGCTCGGCTCGGTGCTCGCGGTGATCGTCGCGCTGCAGGTGGTGCTGATGAACCTCACCTTCGATGTGCCGGTGAAGCTGTTCGCCCTCCAATTGCTGCTGTACGCAACGCTTCTCGCGGCACCTGATCTCGCACGACTGGTCCGGGCGCTGCTCGGCCGTGCCGTCGAACCGAGCCGGTCGACCACCCTGCTCACCTCACCGCGTGGCAACCGGCTGATGCTCGGTGCCCAGGTACTGCTCGGGCTGTGGTTCCTCGTCGCCACGGCCGTCGAGGCCTACGACGGCTGGCACACCTACGGCAATGCCCGGCCGAAGTCGCCGCTCTACGGAATCTGGAATGTCACCGAATATTCGGTCGACGGCGAGCAGGTGCCCGCGCTGGTCGACTTCGACGCACCGGCAACCGGCCTGCCGAACGCGACCGAACGTTTCCGCCGCATCATCTTCGACATCCCGCAGGGCATGACCGCCCAGCGCCTCGACGATTCACTGGTGTCCTTCCCCGCCCGCGTCGACACCGGCAAGCAGACCGTCACCCTGTCCAAGGACACCACCCACCAGTGGGCGATCGCGTCCTTCACTTACCTTCGGCCACAGGAGAATCAGCTGCTCCTCGAGGGCAAGCTGGGCGGCCGCCAGGTACGGATGCGGCTCGACCAGGTCGATCTCGAGCAGTTCCCGGTCGTCTCGCGCGGCTTCCACTGGGTTCAGGCCACGCCGTACTACCGGTGACGCCCCGGCTAGGCTCGGCCCGTGGAACCGATCGAGATCAACGCAGGCTCCTGGTATCTGCGTGCCCTGCGCGCCGACGAACGCATCGATGACCGGCCCGCGCTCGCCGACGGCGGCATCACCGATCCCGGATATGTGGCGAACCGTGTCGCCCAGTGGGCCGACGAGTCGCATTTCTCGTGGGCGGTGTGCGTGCCGACCACGGCGGAGATGATCGCCGAGATCGGCGTCACCCCCGACGCGGACGGCACCGCCCTGATCACCGGTTGGGCGCGCGAGGGATTCGACGACGCCCTGGCCACCGGCGTCGAATCGGTGACCCGTTTCGTCGCAGGCGCCCTCGCCCTCACCCCGCGGCTCAGCCCCGAATTGGGCTGAGCCCTACGGTGTTCGGTCTCGTCAGTAGATGCAGGGCTTGGGCCGGCCTGCCCAGCCGCCGTTGAGGAATTCGCATACCGCCGAGAAGATGTCGCCCGTCGAGGACCCGACCTGGGTCGCGGCGGGGGCGATATCAGGTGCGGTGGCCGCATTCGCGGTCGCGACGGGGAGGGCGAGGCCGGCGATCACAGCGCTGACAGCAACGAGCTTCTTCATCGAGAGTCCTGTTCGGTAGTTGTCGATCGAGTTGTTCGCTCGGAAGACGAGTCTGGCATATCTGACCGTTCGGTCAAATACCCGGAGGCACCGGATCGGGTTTCTCCCAACAGGTTTGCCGTCATTCCGCGATGGTCGCGAGTACCCGGTCGAGGGCGTCTACAGCCTTGCCCAGTTCTGCTTCGGTGACGGTGAGTGCCGGACGGAACCGGATTCCGCGTTCGCCGGTCCCCAGCAGCAGCACATGCTCGCGCTCGCGTAGGGCCGTCACCACCCGGTCCCGCAGTTGCGGCGTGGCAAGGGTGATCGCGCACATCAGTCCGCGCCCACGTACCTCGCTCACCTTCTCCGGGTATGCGGCGGCGAGCTGACCCAGCTGGCCGAGCAGGTAGCGGCCGAGTGAGCCGACCTTGTCGATCAGCCGATCCTGTTCCAGCACTTCGAGAATGCGACGCGCGCGCACCATGTCGGTGAGGTTGCCGCCCCACGTGGAGTTGAGCCGCGAACTCACCCGGAAGACATTGTCGGGCACCTCGTCGACCCGGCCGCCTGCCATGATGCCGCAGACCTGGGTCTTCTTCCCGAACGCCACCACATCCGGAGCGACATCCAATTGCTGGTAGGCCCAGGTGGTTCCGGTGAGCCCGACCCCGGTCTGCACCTCGTCGAGGACGAACAGCGCGTCGTTGTCGTGACACAACCGCTGCATCGCGGCCAGGAACCCCGGACGCAGATGCCGGTCACCGCCCTCACCCTGGATGGGTTCGGCGATGAAACAGGCGATGTCGTGCGGACGGTCGGCGAACGCGCGGGCGGCCTGAGCGAGGGTTTCGGCTTCGAGGGCGTCGAGGTCCTCGCCGGCGAAGGTGTGCGGGGTGGCCAGGCGTGGCCAGTCGAACTTGGGGAAACGCGCGGTCTTGACCGGATCGGTGTTCGTGAGCGACATGGTGTAGCCGCTGCGACCGTGGAAGGCACCGGTCAGGTGTAGCACTTGGGTGCCGAGTTCCGGTGAGCGGCCGTGGGATTCGTTGTGCCTGCTCTTCCAGTCGAAGGCCACCTTGAGGGCGTTCTCGACCGCGAGCGCACCACCGTCGACGAAGAACAGGTGCGGCAGTCGCGGATCACCGAGGACGCGGGCGAAAGTGTCGACGAATCGCGCCATCTCGACGGTGTAGATGTCGGAGTTGCTCGGCTTGTTGACCGCGGCGGTGGCCAGTTCGGCACGGAAGCGCTCGTCGCGAGCCAGTGCCGGATGGTTCATGCCGAGGGCGTTGGAGGCGAAGAAGCCGAACATGTCGAGATAGGCGGTGCCGTCGCGTTCGTCGACGAGCGTGCGGCCGTGGGACTTGTGCAGATCGAGCACAAGATCGAAGCCGTCCGCGAGGATGTGCGAGGACAGGATTTCGTGGACCCGGTTGGCGGGGGTGACCGCCGCGCCGGGGCGCTCCAGTTCGATGGTCACGACCCGAGGGTACGCAACTATTTACGGAACATCCACGGAATGACGGATTAATTACGAAGAATCGTTACCTGTCGTAGAATGTCTGCAGGATGATGGTGCTGCGCGTCCGTACATTGGCGGTGGCCCGGATCTCCTGCAGCAGCTGTTCGAGATGCCGGGGTGAGGCCACCCGCACCAGCAGGACGTAGCTCTCCTCGCCCGCCACCGAGTGGCACGCCTCGATGCCGGGAACGTGCTGCAACAATGCGGGCGCGTCGTCGGGCTGGGACGGGTCGAGAGGAGTGATCGCGACGAATGCCGACAGCAGGTGCCCGAGCGCTTCGGGGTCGACGTTGGCCGTGTATCCACGGATCACGCCGCGCGCCTCCAGCCTGCGCACCCGTGACTGCACCGCCGACACCGAGAGGCTGGCCTTCTCCGCCAGATTCGACAGGGTGGCGCGCCCGTCGTTCATCAGCTCTCTGATCAGGAGCCGGTCGATGTCGTCGAGCTGGGGTCTAGCCGGTGTATCCGCCATCAGCGAAGGCTAACGCAGGCCGGGGGTTGCGCGGGGAAGACTTCTTTCTGTTCTCCTCCGAAATCCGAGCGAACTTTTCCGTGAGTCGTACCAACAGCAGAAGGTGAACAGTGATGACGCACACCGTGACCGAGCATTTCTCCGAACAGCTCTCGCTGCGCGCGAGGGCCCTGCTGCACGGCCTCGGCGCCGACGTGCCCGAGCCGGGCGTCCTGCTCGCGCGCACCCCGATCTCCGGTGGTGTCCTGCTGCCGCTCACTCCCGACACGACGGCCGACGTGGACGCCGCGATCGGTCGCGCGGCCACCGCCTTCGAATCGTGGCGCACGGTGCCCGCCCCGGTGCGTGCGGCGCTGGTGCGCAGGCTGTCGGCGTTGCTGGTCGCCCATCAGGACGAGCTGGCCGAGCTGGTCACGCTCGAGGCGGGCAAGATCGGCGCCGAAGCACTCGGCGAGGTGCAGGAGATGATCGACGTCTGCGAGTTCGCGATCGGCCTGTCGCGTCAGCTCTACGGCGCGACCATGCCGTCGGAGCGGCCCGGGCACCGGCTCATGGAGACCTGGCATCCGCTGGGAGTGGTCGGGGTGATCTCGGCGTTCAACTTCCCGGTCGCGGTGTGGGCGTGGAACACCGCCATCGCGCTGGTCTGTGGTGACACGGTGGTGTGGAAGCCGTCGGAGACGACCCCGCTCACCGCGTTGGCTTGTCACACGCTGCTGCGTCGGGCCGCCCTCGAGGTCGGTGCGGATCCCCAAGTGCACCAACTCGTTCAGGGCGACGCGACCGTGGGCGAGGCGCTCGTCGACGACCCGCGGGTGGCGTTGCTGAGCGCGACCGGCTCGGTGCGGATGGGTAGCATCGTCGCGCCACGGGTGGCGGCCAGGTTCGGGCGTTGCCTGCTCGAGCTCGGCGGCAACAATGCCGCGATCGTGGCGCCGAGCGCGGATCTGGAACTGGCGGTGCGCGGGATCGTGTTCGCGGCGGCGGGCACCGCTGGTCAGCGGTGCACCACGCTGCGCAGGTTGATCGTGCACAGCTCGATCGCCGATCAGCTCGTCGAGCGGCTGTCGGCGGCGTACAGCCAACTGCCCGTGGGCAATCCGCTCGACGACGGTGTGCTCGTCGGCCCGCTCGTCAACGAACGCGCCTACACGGCGATGCAGGCGGCGCTGCTGCGCGCGAAGGGCGAGGGTGGCGACATCGTCTGCGGCGGTGAGCGGGTGGAGTTGATCGGATCCGAGGCGTACTACGTGCGGCCCGCGCTCGTGCGGATGCCCGCGCAGTCCGAACTGGTGCGGGAGGAGACCTTCGCACCGATCCTGTACGTGCTCACCTACGACGACCTCGACGACGCCATCGCGCTGAACAACGGTGTGACCCAGGGCCTTTCCTCGGCCATCTTCACACTCGACCAGCGCGAGGCCGAACAGTTCGTCGCCGGATCCGATTGCGGCATCGCCAATGTCAACATCGGCACCTCCGGCGCGGAGATCGGTGGGGCGTTCGGCGGCGAGAAGAACACCGGCGGCGGGCGCGAATCCGGGTCCGACTCCTGGAAGGCCTACATGCGCCGGGCGACCAACACGATCAACTACTCCACCGAACTCCCACTCGCCCAGGGCATCCATTTCGGCTGATCACAGCGGCGATTTCGCCTTCGGCCACCCCGCGTGTACAGTAGTGAATGCAACGCGGGATGGAGCAGCTCGGTAGCTCGCTGGGCTCATAACCCAGAGGTCGCAGGTTCAAATCCTGTTCCCGCTACCACCCCGAAAGCCCCGGAGTTTCGACTCCGGGGCTTTCGTCGTTCATCCCAGTCGCAACGTCCAATTGCCGCGAAAATGCAGCCGGGTGACGCTCGCGGGCTGCACATCGAGGCGCCAGAAGGACTTCGGTGGTGCGTCGAGGACGACCAGCAGCGCCGCGCGGATCACCGACGGATGCGTCACCGCGACGGTATCCAGACCCGCCGAAGCGATCTCGGCCAGCCAGAAGCGCACCCGCGCCACCAGGTCGGTCACCGACTCACCACCGTGTCCACGGAATTCCGGATCGGTGAGCCAGGTGAACAGCTGATCCTGCGGCAGCCTGCCCATCTCGGTACCCCGCCACGCACCCGCGTCCAGGTCACGTAGTCGCTCGTCCCGCTCGCCCACCAGCCCGAGCGCCTCGGCGGTCTCACGCACCCGTCGTTCCGGGCCCGTCCGCACCTGCGCTCCGGTGAGCGGCGAGCACGTATCCAGCTCCGCGAGGCCCGCCTTGTCCAGGGATTCGTCGACCGGGAAACGCGCCTTGCGCACCGCCTCGGTGAGGCCGTGGCCGACGAGGTCGACTCTCAGCACCGTTTGCACGATGGACCAGGGTACGGCGGACGTGTTCCGAGCCACACCCCTCACCCCGGCTCGACCGGGGAATCTTCCTCGACTGTGGCATCGACGCTGGTCGCGGGCGGCGCGCGGATCGCGGAACCTGTCGGTGGGTGGGTGCACACTGAATCTCATGGACCGGTTCTCCCCCGCTACCGCGCAATGGTTCGACGGTGCCTTCCCCGAGGCGACGTCGGCTCAGCTCGGCGCGTGGCAGGCCATCGCCGACGGGCAGCACACCCTTGTCGTCGCACCGACCGGCTCGGGCAAGACGCTGTCGGCGTTCCTGTGGGCGATCGACCAGCTCGCCCAGCGTGGGCCCGCCGAACCCGGCACCCGCCGAGGAACGTCCGTGCTCTACGTCTCACCGCTGAAAGCACTGGCCGTGGACGTGGAGCGGAACCTGCGTGCCCCGCTGGTCGGGGTCACCCAGACGGCGAAGCGGCTGGGGCTCGACCCGCCGGAGATCTCGGTCGGCGTGCGATCCGGTGACACCACCCCCGCACAGCGCCGGGCGATGCAGCGCACCCCACCCGACATTCTCATCACCACACCCGAATCACTGTTCCTGATGCTCACCTCCGCGGCCCGCGAAACGCTCGCCGAGGTCGAGACGGTGATCGTCGACGAAGTGCACGCCATCGCCGGCTCCAAACGCGGTGCGCACCTGGCGTTGTCGCTGGCCCGGCTCGATCAGCTCACCGAACGGCCCGCGCAGCGCATCGGGCTGTCGGCCACCGTCCGCCCGCCCGAGGAGGTCGGGCGGTTCCTCGTCGGCGACGCGCCGATCACCATCGTTCGGCCACCCGCACCGAAGACCTTCGACCTGTCGGTTCGGGTGCCGGTGGCGGATATGACCGATCCCGGCGGCGACTCCGACCAGCCGGGTTCGATCTGGCCACATGTCGACGAGGCCATCGTCGACCTGGTGCTCGAGCATCGGTCCTCGATCGTGTTCGCGAACTCGCGGCGCCTGGCCGAACGGTTGACCGCCCGGCTCAACGAGGCCTACGCCGCCAAGCTCGGCGAACCGGTCGAGACCGAGCACGCCCCGCCGGCCCAGCTCGGGCCGTCCACCGAGGTGATCCACGGTGCCGAACACCTGCTGGCGCGCGCCCATCACGGGTCGGTGAGCAAGGAGCAGCGGGCGATCATCGAGGACGACCTCAAGACCGGCCGGCTGCGGTGCGTGGTTGCCACGAGCAGTCTCGAGCTGGGCATCGACATGGGTGCGGTCGACCTGGTCGTGCAGGTGGAAGCGCCGCCGTCGGTGGCGAGTGGGTTGCAACGGGTCGGACGGGCCGGGCACCAGGTGGGCGAGATCTCGCGGGGTGTGCTGTTTCCCAAGCACCGCACCGATGTCATCCATTGCACCGTCGCCGCCCAGCGCATGCTGTCCGGGCAGATCGAACTGCTCCAGATCCCCGCGCATCCGCTCGACATCCTCGCCCAGCAGACCGTCGCCGCGTGCGCGCTGGAACCGCTCGATGTCGACGCCTGGTTCGATGTCGTCCGGTCGACCGGAAGCTACGCGCAGCTGCCCCGCTCGGCCTATGAATCCGTGCTCGATCTGCTCGCCGGCCGGTATCCGTCCGACGAGTTCGCCGAGCTGCGGCCACGCGTGGTGTGGGATCGCGACGCGGGCACGCTGACCGGCCGCCCCGGTGCGCAACGCCTGGCGGTCACCTCGGGTGGGGCGATTCCCGATCGCGGGATGTTCGCGGTGTTCATGGTGGGCGAGAAGGCTTCCCGTGTAGGTGAACTCGACGAGGAGATGGTCTACGAGTCCCGCGTCGGTGATGTGTTCGCGCTCGGTGCGACGAGTTGGCGGATCGAGGAGATCACCTTCGACCGGGTGCTGGTGTCGCCCGCGTTCGGGCTGCCCGGTCGCTTGCCGTTCTGGCATGGCGACGGGCTGGGCCGGCCGGCCGAACTCGGGGCGGCGCTCGGCGAATTCGTACGGACGGCCGGGCAGGTTCCGGCCGAGGAACTGACCCGGATCGTCGCCGGTATGGGCACCCTGGCGCGCGGCAAGGCATTCGCGACTGCGGATACCGCTGCCGGACAAGAGGTTCCGTCGTCGATCGGGTCGTACGTCGTGCGATCCCCGCGTCTCGACAGGACAGCTCAGATGGCTGCCACGGACACGGCGTCGGACGACGAGCAAACGGTTGGTGTCGAGCCCGAGCTGGTGAAGAGGGAGGCGGCGGACCAGGGAAGATCGAGCGGCGTCCAATCGAGCGGGGCCGAGCCGCGCGGTGGCGAGTCCGGCACGGCCCGATCACGCAGTGCGGCACCGGCGGGCGCCGAGCTGAGCAAGCCCGCGGCGCGGCTCGAGGAGTTGGTGCGGACCGCTGGGCTGGATCAGAACGCGACGGCCAATCTTGTCGGGCTGCTCGACGAACAGCGCACGGCGACAGGGCAATTGCCTACCGATCGGACGCTCGTAGTCGAGCGGTTCCGGGACGAACTCGGTGATTGGCGGCTCGTGCTGCACTCGCCCTACGGCACACCGGTGCACGCACCGTGGGCACTAGCCGTGGGTGCGCGTTTGCAGGAGCAGTTCGGTATCGACGCGGCGCCTACCGCGTCCGACGACGGCATTGTCGTTCGGTTGCCCGACACCACGGATCAGCCGCCGGGTGCCGAGCTGTTCGCGTTCGAACCCGACGAGATCGACGACATCGTCACCGAACAGGTCGGTGGTTCGGCGCTGTTCGCGTCCCGGTTCCGGGAGTGCGCCGCCCGCGCGCTGCTGCTGCCGCGCCGCGACCCGGGTAAGCGGGCCCCGCTGTGGCAGCAGCGGCAACGGTCGGCCCAATTGCTCGATGTGGCACGGAAGTTCCCGCAGTTCCCGATCCTGCTGGAAACCGTGCGCGAATGCCTGCGCGATGTGTACGACCTGCCCGCCTTGCGCGACCTGCTCACCCGGGTGGCACGCCGGGAGATCCGACTGGTCGAGGTGGAGACCGCAACCCCGTCACCGTTCGCCAACGCCCTGCTGTTCTCCTACATCGGCCAGTTCCTCTACGACGGCGACAGCCCACTGGCCGAACGCCGCGCCGCCGCCCTCGCCCTGGACTCGAGCCTGCTCGCCGAACTCCTGGGCCGCGTCGAACTCCGCGAACTCCTCGACCCAGCCGTCCTCGACCTCACCGAACGCGAACTCCAACGCCTCACCCCCGAACGCCACGCCCGCGACGCCGAAGGCCTGGCCGACCTGCTCCGCCTCCTCGGCCCCCTCACGCCCACCGAAGCCGCCGCCCGCTGCGTACCCCGCCCCGGAACCGCGACCGCTGCTCGCTATGCCGCGGCCGACGACCTAGCACCTCTGGCTGGCAGCGGGGTGTCGACCCGAAGTAAGCCCTCGGCCGATGGCAGTTCGCCAGCAGGCCACGATCAGTCGTCCGTGGGCGCCGGGTCGCTCGGCAGCGATGTATCGGTCGTAGGCGTTGCGGCTGCCGACGGAGGTGCGTCAGTGGGCGGTGATGAGTCGCAGATGCTCCTGGACTCCGATGCCCCGGCGTGGTTCGCCGAACTGCGGGATTCGCGGCGGGCCCTGGAAGTTTCGTTCGCGGGGCGCACGTGGTGGGTCGCGGTGGAGGACGCGGCTCGGTTGCGTGATGCGCTGGGGGTGCCGTTGCCGATCGGGGTACCTGCGGCGTTCATCGAGCCGGTGCCGGATCCGCTGGGTGATCTTGTCGGGCGGTATGCGCGCACGCACGCGCCGTTCACTACCGCCGCCGTTGCCGAGCGATTCGGCCTGGGTACGGCGGTCGCGGTCACCGCCTTGCATCGGTTGCTCGCGGAAAAGCGTGTTGTGGAGGGTGAATTCACGCCCGGTGCGGCCGGTGGTGAGTGGTGTGACGCGCAGGTGTTGCGGCGGTTGCGGCGTCGGTCGCTGGCGGCGGCGCGGCATGAGGTCGAGCCGGTCGCCACGGCGGCGTTCGCTCGCTTCCTACCTGCCTGGCAACACGTCGGTTCGGGCGAGTTGCGCGGCATCGACGGTGTGGCCACGGTGGTGGAACAGCTGGCGGGCGTACCTGTTCCGGCTTCGGCGTGGGAGTCGCTGATCCTGCCGATGCGGGTGCGCGACTACTCCCCCGCCATGCTCGACGAACTCATGGCCACCGGCGAGGTGATCTGGTCGGGGCACGGCGCCATCACCGCCCGCGACGGCTGGATCGCCCTGCACCTGGCCGAGCAGGCCCCGGTCACGCTGCCACCACCCGACGACATCGATCCCACCGACATTCAGCTGGACCTGCTCCTGGCTCTCGGCGCCGATATCGAGCCACGCCTACGATCCGGGCGCGGTGAACCGACCGACAGCACCGAGGCCGAGGTGATAGATCTGGACCGACCCGGTGTCATCGGCGGCGAAGGGCGTCGACTCCCGGCGAGCCTCAGTGGCGGCGGTGCGTATTTCTTCCGGCAACTGTCGGATGCGACCGGCCTGCTCGACGACAAAGCGGTCGGCGAAGCCCTGTGGCAGCTGGTCTGGGCCGGTTACGTTTCCGGCGACACCTTCGCCCCGGTACGCGCACTCCTGTCCGGCACCGCGCGCAGCACCACCGCGCACCGGACCCCGCGCCGCGCTCCCCGGGCCCGCGCGTACCTCCCCCGCCCGTCCATGCCGACCCGGTCCGGCCCACCGAACCTGGCAGGCAGGTGGTCGATCCTCCCGGAACGCGTGCGCGACAATACCGTTCGCGCCCATGCCACCGCGGATCAGCTCATCGAGCGATACGGCGTGCTAACGCGCGGCTCCGTACAGAACGAAGGCGTGCCGGGCGGGTTCGCGCTGATGTACCGGGTGCTCACCGAGTTCGAGGACCGTGGCCGGTGCAGGCGCGGCTATTTCGTCGACACCCTCGGTGGCGCGCAGTTCTCCACCACCGACACCGTCGACCGATTACGTTCCTTCGACACCGACCGTGACAACAACCGGGTAGGCGTCGCCGTGGCTCTGGCCGCCTGCGACCCGGCCAACCCCTACGGCGCCGCCCTGCCGTGGCCCAAGGGCGATGCCGACAGCGGTCACCGGCCGGGCCGCAAAGCGGGGGCGCTGGTGGTGCTGGTCGGCGGCGAACTGGTGCTCTATGTGGAGCGCGGCGGCAAGACCCTGCTCAGCTTCACCGAGGACATCGGCCTGCGCCGCACAGCGGCCGTCGCCTTGGCGCGACTGGTCACCGACCGGCGGGTCGACGGCCTGGTGATCGACAAGATCAACGGCGAAACCGTGCACGGCCACACCTTCGTCGACGTCCTCGTCGAGGCGGGCTTCTCGATGACCCCGCGCGGACTCCGACTGCGCAGGCAGGTGTAGCCGATGCCCGAGGGCGACACCGTCTTCCGCACCGCCGAACGACTGCGCACCGCGCTGGCCGGGAAAACCCTGACCCGCAGCGACTTCCGTGTGCCGCGCTACGCCACCGTCGACCTGGTCGGATCGGTCGTCGACGAGGTCGCCAGCTACGGCAAGCACCTGTTCGTGCGCACCGAACGGGTGAGCATCCACACCCACCTGAAAATGGAGGGCGAGTGGCGGGTGTTCCACTGCGGCCAACGCTGGACTAAACCGCGGGTCACCGCCAGACTCGTGCTCGCCACCGAGGAGGTCGAGGCCGTCGGCTTCTCACTCGGAAAAGTGCAGGTCCTGCCGCGCGCCGAGGAACACACCGTCATCGACCACCTCGGCCCCGACCTGCTCGGACCCGGCTGGGACGCCGACGAGGCATTACGTCGCCTGTCCGGGTATCCGCGCCGCCCCATCGGCCTCGCCCTGCTCGACCAGCGCAACCTGGCGGGCATCGGCAATATCTACCGCAGCGAGATCTGCTTCCTGCGCCGCGTCCACCCGGCCACGCCCGTCGGCGACATCGCCGATCTCCCCGCCCTCGTCGACGAGTCACACCGGGTTCTCGGCAAGGCCGCGCACGAACCACCCTGGCGACCGATGGTCTACGGGCGCACCCGTCGGCCGTGCCCGCGCTGCGGCACCGCCATCGCCTCCCAACTCCTCGGGGAGGACGACCCCGCCGACCGCATCACCCAGCGCGAACGTGGCATCTATTTCTGTCCGCGCTGCCAGCCGGTTCCCTGAAAACAGCTCGCCGACACCGCCATGGTCCGTTACGCTCGCCAGAATCGTTCCCGGCGCTAACTTCCCGGCAGTTCACCAGGTAGAGAGCAGGTTTCGCAATGGCATGTCGGATCAGTGAGCTCGTGCTCGAGTGCCGCGAGCCCGAGACACTCGCCCAGTTCTGGTGCGCGGTACTCGATTACGTCGTGCTCGATCGCGACGACGACGGCAGCATGGAAATCGGGCCACGCGAAGGCTTCGGCGGCCCGCAGCCGACGATCATCCTCAGCCCCACCGACAACCCCACGCCCGGCAAGGCCCGCCTGCACATCGACGTCAACCCCACCGACCGCGATCAGGCCGCCGAACTCGCGCGCCTGCTCGAACTCGGCGCACGTCCCGCGGATATCGGCCAGACCGGCGATGAGCAGTGGCACGTGCTGGCCGATCCCGAGGACAACTACTTCTGCTTGCTGAAGGCGCGCATCGATCCGGTCTGAGGATCAGCGGTCCTGCGGGACCGGTTCCAGCAGCTGCGGACGCGGCTCCGGCGCGGCGACCCGCAGGGCGTCGGCCGATTTGTCGTCCGGCTGGGTCTGCGATTCGATCTCCGCGCGCACCCGCGCCTGATAGGTCGACACCTCACGCTCGATGTCGTCGTCGTCCCAGCCGAGAACCGGCGCCACCAGGTGCGCGACCTGCTCGGCACAGTTGGCGCCCCGGTCGGGGTATTCGATGGAGATACGGGTGCGCCGGGCCAGGATGTCGTCGAGGTGCAGGGCACCCTCCGCGGCGACCGCGTACACCGCCTCCACCTGCAGGTAGGCGGGAGCGTCGGTAATCGGTTGCAGCAGTTCGGGTTTGCCCTCGGCCATGGCGAGCACCTCGTCGACGACCGAACCGTAGCGGTCGAGCAGGTGGGTCATCCGGTACGGGTGGATGCCGTAGTGCTCGGCCAGTTGCACGGTCTGGTTCACCAGCGCGAAGTACCCGTCGGCGCCGAGCAGGGCCACCTTCTCGGTGATCGACGGCGACACGCGGGCCGGAATGTCCTGTGCCGCTTCGTCCATCGCATCGGACGCCATCACCCGGTAGGTGGTGTACTTGCCGCCCGCGATACTCACCAGGCCGGGCGCCACCCGGGCAACGGCGTGCTCACGCGACAGCTTCGACGTCTCGTCGCTCTCTCCCGCCAGCAGCGGTCGCAGGCCCGCGTACACACCGTCGATGTCGGCGTGGGTGAGGGGCGTGACCAGCACCTCGTTCACCCGGTCGAGCAGGTAGTCGATGTCGGCCTTGGTCGCGGCGGGATGCGCGAGGTCGAGATTCCAGTCGGTGTCGGTGGTGCCGACGATCCAGTGCGCGCCCCACGGAATGACGAACAGCACCGAGGTGGCGGTGCGCAGGATGATCGCCGCGTCGCTGACGATCCGGTCGCGCGGGACGACGATGTGCACGCCCTTGGACGCTCGCACATGGAATCGGCCGCGCTGATGCGACAGACCCTGCACCTCGTCGGTCCACACGCCCGTCGCATTGATGACCACGCTCGCGCGCACCTCGGCGGTCCGACCGTCCTCGGTGTCGCGCAGCTTCGCCCCGACCACCCGGTCGGCCTCCCGCAGCAGCCCCACCACCTGGGTGGACGTACGGATGACGGCACCGTAGTGGGCGGCGGTGCGGGCGACGGTCATGGTGTGGCGGGCGTCGTCGACGACGGTGTCGTAGTAGGTGACACCGCCGATCAGGGCGTCACGGCGCAGGCCGGGTGCCAGCCGCAGCGCACCGTGTCGGGTCAGATGATGCTGTCCCGGAACGGATTTCGCGCCACCCATGGTGTCGTAGAGGGTCAGGCCCGCGGCCACGTACGGCCGTTCCCACACCCGGTGGGTGAGCGGGTAGAGGAACCGCAGCGGCTTCACCAGGTGCGGCGCCAGCGTCGACAACGCCAGCTCGCGCTCCTTGAGCGCCTCGCGCACCAGCCCGAACTCGAGCTGCTCTAGGTAGCGCAGACCGCCGTGGAACATCTTCGACGACCGGCTCGAGGTGCCCGAGGCGAGGTCACGCGCCTCCACGAGGGCGACCGACAGGCCACGGGTCGCCGCGTCGAGGGCGATTCCGGCGCCGACCACGCCGCCGCCGATGACCAGCACGTCGAACCGGTCCTTGCCGAGGCGCTCCCAGGCGGTGCGCCGGTGTTCGGGCCCGAGCTCGCCGGGGCCGAGCCGGTCCCGTTTTCCGCCGGCGACCAACTCACCAGGGTTCAGAAACGGAAACTCCGGTGTCTGCGACATGCTCGACTCCTCGCCGCCGACCGTGAACGGCCGGTCCCAGCCGACAGTTGGGTGCAGACGCCGGGCACATCCCGGCGCCGCCTACAGGCTAAACGTAGTGCCCACCCGGCGTGTGGGACGAACCCGGCGAGGCGCGTGGCCTAAATTCGGTATCCGCGCCCAACCGGGCGATTCCCGCTCGTCGTCGGCGACAAAGCTTGCTACGACGACCGCGCGGTTGGGTAGCCTGCCTGAATGCGTCGCTATGTGGCTGCCATCGATCAGGGCACGACTTCGAGTAGGTGCATCGTCTTCGACCGGCAGGGCCGGATCGTCGGGACCGCGCAACGCGAACATCGGCAGATCTTTCCCAAGCCCGGCTGGGTGGAGCACGATCCGGTCGAGGTGTGGCGCAATACGGAATGGGTGCTCGGCGCCGCGCTGGGCAACAGTGGCTGCTCGGCGGGCGACCTGGCCGCCATCGGCATCACCAACCAGCGCGAGACCACCGTCGTGTGGGACCGGACCACCGGCGAACCGGTGTACAACGCCATCGTCTGGCAGGACACCCGCACCGATCAGCTGTGCACCGAGCTCGGTGGCGAGCAGGGACCGTCGCGGTACGCCGACCGCACCGGGCTGCCGCTGTCGACCTATTTCGCCGGTCCGAAACTGCGCTGGATCCTCGACAATGTCGAGGGCGCACGGGAGAAGGCGCAGGCGGGTGACCTGTGTTTCGGCACGATGGATACCTGGGTGCTGTGGAATCTCACCGGTGAGCACCGCACCGACGTCACCAATGCCTCGCGCACGATGCTGATGGATCTGCGCACGTTGCAATGGGATTCGCAGATCTGCGCGGAATTCGACGTGCCGATGTCGATGCTGCCCGAGATCCGCAGTTCCTCGGAGGTGTACGCGGAGATCACCGCCGGGCCCTTCGCCGGCGCGCCCGTGGCGGGCATTCTCGGCGACCAGCAGGCCGCCACCTTCGGGCAGGCGTGCCTGTCGCCCGGCGAGGCCAAGAACACCTACGGCACAGGCAATTTCATGCTGCTCAATACCGGGATGACGCCGGTGTTCAGCAAGCACGGGTTGCTCACCACCGCCTGCTACCAGATCGGTGACACCCCCGCTGTCTACGCGCTGGAAGGGTCCATCGCGGTCACCGGTTCGCTGGTGCAGTGGTTGCGCGACAACCTCGGCATCATCTCCTCCGCCGCCGAAGTGGAAACCCTGGCCCGCACGGTCCCCGACAACGGCGGCGCCTACTTCGTCCCCGCCTTCTCCGGCCTGTTCGCCCCGCGCTGGCGGCCCGACGCCCGAGGCGTCATCGCGGGCCTCACCCGCTTCGTCACCAAGGCCCATCTGGCAAGGGCCGCACTGGAATCCACCGCATTCCAGACCCGCGAGGTGGTCGACGCCATGCGCGCCGACGCCGCCGCCCAGCACCTCGACCTGGAACTGACCACCCTCAAGGTCGACGGCGGCATGACCGGCAACGACCTGCTCATGCAATTCCAGGCCGACATCCTCGACGTCCCCGTGGTCCGCCCGGTGGTCCGCGAAACCACCGCCCTCGGCGCCGCCTACGCCGCGGGCCTGGCCGTCGGCTACTGGTCCAACCTCGACGACCTGCGCGACAACTGGATCGCCGACCACACCTGGACCCCCGACATGACCGAATCCGAACGCACCCAACGCTGTTCGGAATGGAACAAGGCCGTGGAACGCACCTACAACTGGTCCTGAACATGGACGACCGCCCCCGCAAACTGCCTCGTCAACGCCGGGCGCGCGAGACCGTGGAAACGCTGCTCGAGGCCGCCGCCCAGGTGTTCTCCCGCGAGGGTGCGGCGGCAACGACCAACCGGATCGCCGAGCGGGCAGGCGTCTCGATCGGCACGCTGTACCAGTACTTTCCGAACAAGACGGCGATGCTGCGCGCCTTGGCCGAGCGCCACTTCCTCGCTGCCGGGACGGGACTCGGCGAGGTGTTCGCGCGGTTGCGGTCCGAGGAGCCACCCTTCGACGAGACGCTGCGTACGATCGTGACGGCCGTCGCCGACCTGCATCGCGACCGGCCTGCCCTGCACGCCCTCATGCACCGCGTCGCGTTGCGGCTGCCCGCGGAATGGGAGGCGGTGCGGGCCTTCGAGGACTACCTCGTCGCCGAGGTGGAGTTCCATCTGCGGCGATGCGGGCGCGGCGGAGCCGATCCGCAGCTCACCGCTCGGACCCTGGTCCACGCCGTCGACACCCAGGTGCATCGCGTCATGACGCGGCACACCGTCGATGCGGATGCGCTGCTGGTACTGGCGCGGCAGTTGCTGCCCGAGGGATGAACGGGCAGTGGACGGCCCGGCCGCCTCTCGGGTCGTTGCCACAGTGCCGCGACAGTTCCCGGTCCAGACTCATGTTCTCCATATCCACCATCCACCGGACCGGCACGCGCACACCGCCCGCTACCCGCCCCGCTCCCGAGAGCACACCGCGCGGCAACGCGCCCAACACCTTCCAGCGAGCGGCTGCCCTACGGGCGGCCGGGTCACCGGGATCGAGCAGGCAAGTCGCCATCACATGCGCGACCCGCCCGGTCCGCGCCGCCGCCTCGTACGCGAGCATCCCACCGATACTCGCACCGAACAGCACGAGCGGCCTGCTGTCGGATTCGGTTTCAGCACAGACGAACTCGCTCACCAACTCGACCCAGTCGCGATACCGCACCGACGCGGGCTTCGGCTCGACGGTGTCGCCGTAGAGCCGACCGCAAAAGCACCTACTGAGCAGCGCAATCGCAAAACGCTGATCTTCGTGCTCGCATTTCGAACACGGCTTCAGCCGACGCTGGTCGTGGCTGCTTTTGCCAGGCGGTTGATCGCTTCGGTGAGGGTGGGTTCGTCGGAGGTGGTGAAGCAGAGGCGCATGGAGGCCTGGTAGGCGTCGGTGACGGCGAAGGCGGCGCCGGGGACGTAGGCGACGCCTGCTTCCAGGGCGGCGGGGAGGAGGGTTGAGGCGTTCGTGCCGTCGGTGAAGTCGGCCCAGATGAACATGCCGCCGGTCGGGTCGGTGCAGTGGACGCGGTCGGCGAAAGTGGTGCGCAGGGCGGTGACGAGGGCGCGGGCGCGGGTGCCGTAGGCGGCGCGGATGGTGTCGACGTGGGTGGTGAGCCAGTCGGTGTCGGCGAGCAGGTCGGTGGTGATCTGGTGGGTGAGGGCCGAGCCGCACAGGTCGGCGCCCTGCTTGAGGAGTTCGACCGCGCGACAGACCTTTTCGGGGGCGATCAGCCAGCCGACGCGCAGGGCGGGGGCCAGGATCTTGGATACGCTGGACAGGCGGATCACCTGGGGTGAGTAGGAGGCGACCGGCGCCGGGGCGGGCTCGTCGAACCAGAGTTCGCCGTAGGGATCGTCTTCGATCACCCAGAAGCCGTGTGCCTCAGCGAGTTCCGCCAGGCGACGACGGCGCTCGGGCGCGAGGGTGACCCCACCGGGGTTGTGGAAGTTGGCGACGGTGTGGACGACGGCCGGACGCTCACCGGCGACCAGCAGTTCCTCCAGCACGTCGACACGTAGCCCGTCGGCGTCGAGCGGCACGGCGACGATGCGCGCACCGGCCGCCCGGAACACCTGCAGCGCACCGACATACGCCGGGTCCTCCACCACGACCAACGCGCCGGGATCGAGCAGCACCTCGGCCAGCAGCGACAACGCCTGCTGCGAACCATGGGTGATGAACACCTCGCCGACCGGCACCGACCGGCCGATCTTGGCGGACTCGCGCTCGGCGATCACCGCACGCAGTGCGGGCCAGCCGGGCGACTCTGTGTACTGCAGCACGGCCGGATCACGCAGTGCCGCCTCAGCCGCGGCGGCGATCCGCTCGCCAGGCATCAGTGCCGCATCGGGCAGACCACCGGCAAGGCTGATGATCTCCGGCCGCGCGGTGAGCTTGAGCAGGTCCCTGATCGCCGAACTCTGCAAACCGGCGAGCTTGCCCGCCAATGCTGGACTGGTCAGCGACATGGAAACCTCCGGGAACGCCAGGGGACGCGATGACCAACGATCGCACAGCATTCACCAGAATATGAAATTGTTGTCCCAGATAATGGGACTACGGGAGGGCGGTAATGGACTTGACCTGCCACTTCCCGTCGGTCAACGTGGTGACGATCTCCTGCTTGTAGACCACCGACGTACGGTCGGGATGCCACTCACGCAGCTCCACGTCATAGACGCCGACGCCGGTCTCGCGCACCTTCACACAGTGCGTGGTACCCCTCGGGATCTGATCGTCGATCGCCTTCTGGATGACATCGGCGGGCGAGATGGTCACCCCGTCGGGCGCGACGAACTCACGCACCCGCGTACCGGAGCGTTCGACATAGAAGGCGTACTGGAAGCCGAGGATCGCCCGGGCGCCCGAGGACGTGTCGCCCGGGCCGTTGCCGACGGTGAGACCCTCGTCGGCGATCGTCCGGCATTCGGCACCCGCGGCGGAGGTGACCGGCGCCGCGGTGGGCCCGGGATCCTCGCCACCGCCACGCTTGACCAGCCCGATGGTCAGCACCAGCGCGACGACGAGCAGGACCGCGGCCACCACACCGCCGATGATCCAGCGCATCCGGTTGTCGGGCTCGGACTTCTCGACGACCGGCGCGGCCGGCGTCTTCGGGGCGAGCCTGCGGGCGATGGGGTCGTCGGCCCAGGACAGGCCGGGTTCGGGCGGCTTGGGGACGCCGCCGTCGTCGTCGGGGCTGTTCCACCAGGCCCGGTCCTCGGCGTCGTTGTCCTTGGCCGGTGCGTGCGGCGGTTCGGGGGCGCGTTCCGGCTCGGTGACCCGCTGCTGGCGCGGCGCGGAGTTGCGCCGGATGACCTCGGTCTCTTCCTGCCCGGAAGTCACCGGCACCGAATCACCGAACACCGAGCTACCGGCAGCGGGAGCGTCGGCACCGAAACGCACCGTCGGGTCGGCGGGCGGGGCGGGTCGTGCGGGCGGCGGTGTCGCGACAGCATCGCCGAACGGCGAACGACGCGGCGGCGCAACAGGATTCGTGGGCGGCGGTGTGGCCCCACCGAAAACGGAGGTCGGCGCCGAAGAACGTGGCGGCGCAGGCGGACTCGTGGGCGGCGGCGTCGACACGGCATCGCCGAAGACCGATGTAGGAGCCGAACGACGCGGTGGCACAACAGGATCGGACCCGCGCGGCGGAACAGGCCCATTCGGCGGAACAGTTCCATTCGGCGGGACGCTCCCGGCGGGAGGCACAGGACCAGGAGCGGCGGGCGGAACGGGTCCGGCCGGCGGCATCGGCGCACCCACCGGCGCACCGAACGGCCCGGGCGCGGGCGCGGACCCTGCCTGCGCGGGTCGCCAACCGACCTCCGGCAGCGGTCCCGGCGGAGCGGGCGGCGGCACGGCGAGCGGTCCACCGAAACCGGCGTCGTCGACCGGCGGCCCGAAATCGCCTACGGGAGGACCGAATTCACTCGCGGGCCGGTTACGGCCGCGCTCGTTCTCGTCATCCTCGGTGGCCACAGTCCCATCCTTTCCCCAGGACACACGTGTGGGGCGGTCGCCATCCGACCGCCCCACACGACGTACTGCGTGTCAGTACTGGAGCGAGCCACCCCACTGAGTGGTGACACCCGCGACGTTGATCGTCTGCAGCAGCTCCCCCGGCACCGGAAGTGTAGCCTTCGCGGCCTGTTCCATCGCGGCGGCACCGCCCGGCTGAGCCTTGATCCAGTTCTCGACCGCCGCCTTGGCCAGGTTGGCCTGGGTGGTGTCGAGAACGGTGACCATGGTGTTGTCGGGGCGGCCGTCGCCACCGTTGAAGGTGGTGACCTTCACCGAGTTCTCGCCGACGTACTCGACCGCCACACCGGCGTCACCGAAGCCGCCACCCGGCGTGCGGTAGCCGATGGTGCCGACGTAACCGGAAGCGTTGTTGTAGTGGTGGGTGTTGGCCAGCACACCCGGCAGCAGCGAGCCGCCGTCGACGGTGACGCCGACTTCCTGGTGCGGGCCTGCCATCTCGACGACCGGCGCGGCGGGCGCGTTGGCCAGGCGCGGCGCCTGCCAGGCGGGCTCCTGCGCTTCCTGCGGCTCCTGCACCAGGGTCTCGGGGCCGTCTTCGGCGGCACCGCCCTGCGCCTGCGGTGCGGCGGGCTGGTTCTGCGAGGGCTGCGCGGGCGTCTGCTGGGCGGGGGTGCCGCCCTGCTGGCCCGGCTTGGCCTCTTCCGGCTTCTCCGGGTTGTTCACGGCGGGCTGGGCGGGGTTGCCCTGACCGGCCTGACCCGGCACCGGCAGCGGCGCGGTACGCGGGGTGGTGGTGACGCCCGGCTGGCTCGGCGTCGGCTTGGCCTGCTCCGGCTCCTCCGGCGCGGGGGTGGTGACACCCGGCTGCGCCGGCGTGGGCTTGGACTCGCCCGGCTTCACGTTCTCCGGGGTCTCCGGCTGCTTCTCCTCGGGAGTGACCGTCTCCGGCGTCTCTCCCGGCTGCTGGCTCGGGGTCTCTGTGCCCGGCTGCGCAGGAGCCGGAGTCGCGGGTGTGGTCGGCTGGTCGCTGGGGACCGCGCCGGCCGGAGCCGCGAGGAGGGTCGCCACGGCCGCGGCGGCGGCCAGGGGCAACGACGTGCTTGCCATCGCTCGCTGCGCCCGACTCGGCTTACGATGCTTCACTTTTCGCTAATCCCTTTCCCGGAGGGAATCCCCCACAATCCACCACGCGCTCATATTCGAACGCGCCTCGGCCGTGAGTCAACCATATGAGCGCGAGACAGGCAACGCGGCAGTAGCTTTCGGATATCGGGCGTGGGGGCTCAGTCCAGGTCGTCGTGGCGCATCAGCAAACGACCGGCTTCGGTGACCGATCCGGTGAGCGACGGGTACACCGAGAAGGTCTGCGCGAGGTCGGTGACGGTGAGGTTGTTCTGCACCGCGAGCGCGATCGGCAGGATCAGCTCCGAGGCGATGGGGGCGACGACCACACCGCCGATCACCACACCGGTGGCGGGGCGGCAGAAGATCTTGACGAAACCCCGGCGCAGCCCCGACATCTTCGCGCGCGGATTCGTGTTGAGCGGCAGCATGACCGTGCGCGCGGGCACCTCGCCGTTGTCGATGGCGGTCTGGCTCACCCCGACGGTCGCGATCTCCGGGCGGGTGAACACCGCCGAGGCGACAGTCTTGAGCCGGATGGGGCTCACACCCTCGCCGAGCGCGTGGTACATCGCGATCCGGCCCTGCATCGCGGCCACCGAGGCGAGCGGGAGCAGGCCGGTGCAGTCGCCCGCCGCGTAGATGCTCGGCACCGAGGTGCGCGACACGCGGTCGACACGTAGGTAGCCGTTGTCGAGTTCGATTCCGACCCGGTCGAGACCGAGGTCGGCGGTGTTCGGGGTGGAGCCGACGGTCATCAGGGCGTGGGTACCGGTGACGGTGCGCCCGTCGGACAGCTTCACCACGATGCCGTCGGCCGTGCGCTCGACGGCGTCGGCGCGGGCGTGCTTGACCAGTTCCACACCGCGTTCGGCGAGGGCTTCCTCGAGTACGAGGGCAGCGTCGGCGTCCTCGCCGGGCAGCACGCGGTCGCGGCTGGACACCAGCTTCACCCGCACACCCATCTCGGTGTAGGCGGAGACGAATTCGGCACCGGTGACACCGGATCCGACCACCACCAGGGTCTCCGGCAGTTCCGGGAGGTCGTAGAGCTGGCGCCAGGTGAGGATTCGCTCACCGTCGGGTTCGGCGCCGCGCAGTACCCGCGGGCTGGCGCCGGTGGCGATGAGCACCACCTCGGCCTCGAATTCCTCGGTGCTGCCGTCGGCCATGGTGGCACGCACACGATGCGCCAAACCGGCTGCGGGACCGACCAATTCACCGCGCCCGGCCAGCAGCTGCACGCCTGCGGCCTGCAGTTTGGCGCGGATGTCGGAGGACTGGGCGAGGGCGAGCGCCTTCACGCGGCCGTTCACCTCGGGCAGGTTCACCTTCGCCTGGCTCGCGTCCAGGGTGATGCCGAGGTCGCGGGCGCGGCGCAGATCGGTACGCAGACCGGTGGAGGCGATGAAGGTCTTCGACGGAACGCAATCCCACAGCACACAGGCGCCGCCGATGCCGTCGGCATCGACAAGGGTCACCGAGGCCCCGTGCTGGGCGGCCACCAGAGCCGCCTCGTAACCCGCCGGTCCACCGCCGATGATCGCAATCCGTGCCACCAGTCACGCTCCTGTGCTCGCCTGATCGGGCATCGCCCCTTGTGAGGGCCGCCCGCGCTGTCGCCCCATCATTTCAGGTGCGCCGTGACGCGACCGGGTCGGCTCGGTGAACAACGTTCGGCGTGTTCGCCGTCACCGCCGAGTGTGACCGTGAGCCGATCTGGGTGGGAGACAGGAATTCCGCGCGGTTTATTGGCTACAGTTCCTCAGGTGCCGATCTATGCCGCTTACGGGTCCAACATGGACTCCACGCAGATGCTGGAACGCTGCCCGCATTCGCCCATGTCCGGGACCGGGTGGCTGGAAGGTTGGCGCCTGACCTTCGCCGGTGACGACATCGGCTGGGAAGGGCCGTTGGCCACCGTCGTCGAAGATCCGGGCTCCCGGGTGTTCGTCGTCCTCTACGACGTGTCCCCGGAGGACGAGGAACGCCTCGACCGCTGGGAGGGCTCCGACTTCGGCATCCACAAGAAGATCCGGCTGCGGGTCACCGGCACCCAGGGCGAGTCGCGGCTGGCCTGGTTGTACGTGCTCGACGCGTACGAGGGCGGGCTGCCGTCGGCGCGTTATCTGGGTGTCATCGCCGATGCCGCCGAGAAGGCGGGCGCACCCGAGGACTACGTGCACGCCTTGCGCACCCGCAACAGCAAGAATGTGGGTCCGGGCTCGGCCTGAGCCGACCCCCCGAACAACGGGGAGTGCGCCACCTTCCGCACTCCCCGCCGCCCCCTCAGGCCTGCAGCACGATATTCGTCAGTGTCCGCACGCCGACGGCAAGCGCGCGTTCGTCGATATCGAACGTCGGCTGATGCAGGTCGAGTTGCTCGCCGGTGCCCGACCACACGCCGAGCCGCGCCATCGCGCCCGGCGCGTGTTCCAGGTACCAGGAGAAGTCCTCGCCGCCGCCCGATTGGGGGGTGTCGGCCAGCGCGTCGGGTCCGATCGCCAGGACGGCGTTCTCGAACATCAGGGTCGAGGCCGCGTCGTTGACCACCGGGGGTACGCCGCGCTTGTAGTTGAGCTGGTAGCGCACCCCGGTCGGCGCGAGCAGGCTGTCGACGATCTCGCGGACCAGCGGCTCGAGCAGCAACCACGTGGGGTGGTCGCCGGTGCGGACGGTTCCGGTGAGCATGCCGGTCTGCGGGATGGCGTTGGGTGCCTTGCCCGCACTCACCGCGCCCCACACCATCACGGTGCTGGTGCGCGGATCGACCCGCCTGCTCAGCAGCCCGGGCAGCCCGGTGATGACGGTGCCGATGGCGTACACCAGGTCGCTGGTGAGGTGCGGCCGCGACGTATGCCCGCCGGGTGAGTCGAGCACGAGTTCGACGGTGTCGGCCGCCGAGGTGATCGCCCCGGTCCGCAGCCCGACCTTGCCCACTTCCAGTCGCGGGTCGCAGTGCAGCGCGAAGATCCGGTCCACACCGTTCATCCCGCCTGCCGCGACCACGTCGAGCGCGCCGCCGGGCATCACTTCCTCGGCGGGCTGGAAGATCAACCGCACGCCGACCGGCAGGGTGTGTTCGGCCTCGGCCAGCGCGAGCGCGGTCCCGAGCAGCACCGTGGTGTGCGCGTCGTGGCCGCAGGCGTGGGACACACCGGGCACGGTCGAGGCGAAGCTCAGGCCGGTGAATTCCTGCATCGGCAGGGCGTCCATGTCGGCGCGCAGGGCGATGCGCGGTCCGTCGGACGGTCCGAGATCACAGATCAGGCCGGTGCCCCCGGGCAGCACCTCCCAGGTCAGGCCCGCCTTGGTGAGCCAGCCGGAGACGAACTCGGTGGTGGCGAACTCCGCCCGCGACAACTCGGGGTTGGCGTGGATGTGCCTGCGCCATTGCACCAGGTCACCGGTGTGTTCGGCCAGCCATGCGTCGACGATCTCGGTTCCCGACATCATGGTTGGTTCGGCGACCGGCCGGGTCGGGAACACCGTGGGCTCACGCATCACCGACGGGGTGGCAACACCCATCGATAGAGCGTCAGCGCCTGCGCGTGCGGTGCCCGAATGGCCGGAAATACTCACCGAATGTCCTCCTGTCGTTCGATCAGACGTTGCAACAACCTGTCCCTGTGTACTTCATCGCGCGCGATCGCGACAGCGGTACGCGCGAGCGCGAGCGCACCGTCGATCACGGCCTGATCCGCCGAGGCGTTCACCGCGGCCGCCGCGAAGTCCGGTTGGTGGGTCACCGCGCCACCGGCGTCGATGCCGATCACCGGATGGATGCCGGGGATCACGTTGGTGACGTTGCCCATGTCGGTGCTCCCGAGCGGTCGCAGCACCTCGAGCTCGGGCGCGATCGGCACCCGTCCCAAACCGGTGATCTGCGCGCGGTAGGCAGCGATGAGAACCGGGTCGGGGGTGAGCTCGGTATAGGTGGGCGCGAGCGTCCGTATGTCGTGGGTGCAGCCGGTCGCCAGGGCGCCCGCCGCGAAGCATGCCTTCGCCCGGCGCATCAGGTCGTCCAGGGACGCGGCGTCGGCAGCGCGAAGGTAGTACAGCAACTCCGCACGTCCGGGCACGATGTTGGGGGCTACACCACCGTCGGACACTATACCGTGCAGCTGCTGGCCGGGCCGCAGATGCTGGCGCAGCAAGCCGAGAGCAACCTGGGTGACGGTGATCGCGTCGCCGGCGTTGAGGCCGAGTTCCGGGGCGGCGCTCGCGTGCGCCTCGCGGCCGTGGAACGTGACGGCGAGGTCGGCCAGCGCCAGCGATCGGGCGCCGACGATGTCGGCCGGGCCGGGGTGCACCATCATCGCCATCGCGATGTCGTCGAAGGCGCCCGCCTCGAGCATGAGAACTTTGCCGCCGCCGCTCTCCTCGGCGGGCGTGCCGAGCACGACGACGGTGAGGCCGAGCTGATCGGCCACCTCGGCCAGGCCGAGCGCCGCGCCGGTCGAGGACGCGGCGATGATGTTGTGCCCGCAGGCGTGCCCGATCTCGGGCAGCGCGTCGTATTCGGCACAGATGCCGACCGTGAGCGGGCCGCTGCCGTAGACGGCGCGAAAGGCCGTGGGCAGCCCGGCGATTCCGGTGGTGATCTCGAAGCCGCGGGCGCGTAGCGGGGCGAGAACCTTGGCGACGCTTCGGGTCTCGTCGAAGGCCAGTTCGGGTTCGGCGTGAATGGCGTGCGACAGCCCGATCAGCTCGTCCGAGGCCGCGAGGATCGCGGTATCGGCTGCGGTCGCCGAGAATTCGCCGGTACGCGAGGGTGCCATGCACTCAGTCTCGCATCAGTGCTGCGCCCGGGCGCACCGGCGAAGGACCTCAGTTGCCGAAGGGCAGGTTCTCCGGGGTCACCGGCGTGGCGAGCGCGGCGAGGGTCTCCGCGTGCAGCGAGGTCTTGATGATCGGGGTGATCGGCTTGCGCAGGCTGGTGAGCGCGGCGGCACGGGCGACGGCGGTGGGCAGCACCTGGTCGGCGTCGGCCTTCGCGTCGACGATGCCCGCGGCGATCGCCTCGTCGGCGCCGAAGCGGTGACCGGTGGTCATCGCCTGCACACACACCTGGTTGCTGAGACGGCCCTGCAGCAGCGCGTTCATGCCGATGGTGAAGGGCATGCCGAGGTGCACCTCGGGCAGCGACCAGAAGCCGCGGTCGCCGCGCATCACCCGGAAGTCGTGCGCGGAGGCGAGCATGGCGCCGGCACCGAAGGCGTGACCGTTGATCGCGGCGACGGTCGGCATCGGGAAGGTCAGCAGGCGGGTGTACAGCGTGTGCACGCGGTCGAGGTAACCGTGGATCTTGTCCAGGTTGGCGAACACCCAATCGGTGTCGAGGCCGTTGCTGTAGAACTTGCCGGTCGCGACGGTGACCAGCGCCGCGGCACCCTCGGAGGCCTCGACATTGTCGAGTTCGGCGTGGAAGGCGTCGATCCAGTCCGGCGAGAAACGGTTCTCGTTGTCGGTCTGCCCCTCGTCACCGAGGTACAGGACGAAAACTTCACCAGAGCGCTCCAAATACGGCATGCAGGGAGAATAGTCCGCGCCGGAACACCCTCCTACTCGCGGGTAGACACCTCCCCAGCCCCGCACATCCCGACCTCGAGGAGGGATCGCCGCGAAGCGCTCCAGGGACATAAGCTATCCAACATGCTTGCCGAGAAGGCCGCCGAGGCTATCGCCGAACGTACGGGAGTGCCGCGTCATCGCGTGGCCGTGGTGCTCGGATCGGGGTGGCAGCAGGCCGCGGCCGAGATCGGCGCGCCGCATGCCTCGATCGCCATGCCTGAGCTGCCCGGCTTCGGCAGACCGAGCGCGCAGGGACACGGCGGGATGGTGCACTCGGTCACCGTCAACGACAACAATGTGCTGCTGCTGATGGGCCGTCAGCACCTGTACGAGGGCTACACGCCCCAGCAGGTGGTGCACCCGGTGTCGGCGGCGATCGCGGCCGGTGCGGAGATCGTGCTGCTCACCAACGCCGCGGGCGGGATCAGAGGCGGGCTGCGGGTGGGCGAGCCGGTTCTTATCGCCGACCACCTGAACCTCACCGCGCGCACCCCGCTGGAAGGGGCGCGATTCGTCGACCTGGTCGACGCCTGGGACCCCGAATTGCGCACGCTGGCAAAGGAACTCGACCCCTCGCTCGGTGAAGGCGTGTACGCCGGGCTGCTCGGGCCACAGTACGAGACGCCCGCCGAGATCCGCATGCTCGCCACTCTCGGCGCCGACCTGGTCGGCATGTCGACAGTGCTCGAGGCGATCGAGGCGCGTTCGCGTGGGGCGCGCGTGCTCGGCATCTCGCTGGTCACCAACTTGGCCGCCGGGGTCACCGGTGAGCATCTCTCGCATGCCGAGGTGCTGGCCGAGGGGCAGGCCGCCGCGCCCCGGCTCGGCAAGCTGCTGCGCGGCATCCTGGAGCGGGTGTAGATGCTGCGCTTCGGGACCGCGGGCCTGCGTGGCCCGTTGCGCGAGGGACCGGACGGGATGAACGTGACCACCGTGTCGCGGGCGACCGCCGGCCTGGCCGACTGGTTGCGGGCGCGGTGTCTCGGTGGCGGTGCGGTGGTGGTCGGGCGCGACGCCCGGCACGGTTCCGCCGAATTCGCGACCGCGACCGCCGAGATCTTCACGGCCGCGGGCTTTCCCGTGACCCTCTTGCCCGAGCCCGTGCCGACGCCGGTGGTGGCGTTCGCGGTGCGTGAGCTGGGTGCGGTGGCGGGCGTGCAGATCACCGCCTCGCACAATCCCCCCGCCGACAACGGGTACAAGGTGTATCTCGACGGTGGCTCGCAGCTCATCGCACCGGCCGATACCGAGATCGAGCAGTACATCGAGAAGGTTGTCGAACCGGTTGAGCGGGAGCCTGTTTCACCGTCCGGGGCCGAACTGGTCGACCGGTACCTGGCGCGGGTCGCCGAACTGCCCGGTGTGCTGGGCGGTCCTGGGGCGCGGGCCGAGGTGCGGATCGCCCTGACTGCCATGCACGGTGTGGGCGGTGACCTCGCCGTGCGGGCGCTGCACGCCGCGGGCTTCACCGACGTGCACGTGGTCGACGAACAGTTCGCCCCCGACCCCGACTTCCCCACCGTCGCCTTCCCCAACCCCGAGGAGCCGGGAGCGGCCGATCTGCTGCTCGCGCTGGCCGAGCGGGTGGACGCCGACGTGGCGATCGCCCTGGATCCCGACGCCGACCGGTGTGCCGTCGGCGTGCCGGGACCGAACGGCTGGCGCATGCTGCGCGGCGACGAAACCGGTGTGCTGCTCGCCGATTACGTGCTGCGCACCGCTTCCGAGGACCCGCTCGTCGCCACGACAATCGTTTCCTCGCGCCTGCTCTCGAAGCTGGCGGCCGCCCGTTCAGCTCGTTATGCCGAGACCCTCACCGGCTTCAAATGGCTGGCCAGGGCAGGCGACGGACTGGTGTACGCCTACGAGGAAGCCATCGGCCACTGCGTAGACCCGTCGACGGTGCGCGACAAGGACGGCATCTCCGCCGCGGTGGCCGCCGCCGATCTGGTCGCCCTGCTGAAGACGCAGGACCGCACTCTCCTCGACGAACTCGATTCCTATGCGGTCGAATTCGGCCTCCACGTCGGCGGTCAGGTATCGCTGCGTCTGCCCGACCAAGCGGCAGCCACCACCCTCGCGGCGGCTCTTCGCACGAACCCGCCCGTCGAGATCGCGGGCACACCGGTGAAATTCACCGATCAGGCCCAGGTCCGCGGCCGAATGCGCACGGACGCACTGATCTTCGAGGCCGACGACTTCCGTATCGTCGTCCGCCCTTCGGGCACCGAACCGAAATTGAAGTGCTACCTGGAGGTCTTCGCCCCGGTCGCGGACAGCGCCGACCTACCGAAGGCCCGCGCTGCCGCCACAGCAAGACTCGGTGACCTGGCCGACTTCTGCCGAGCGCTCGAGCTTCCTTGACACTCGGTTTCAGCGGGGGCCGAATTGGCGGTCGCCCGCGTCGCCGAGGCCGGGGACGATGTAGGCGTGTTCGTTGAGTTTCTCGTCGACGACGGCGGTGACGAGGCGGACGGGCAGGCCCGAGTCGGACAGGGCGGCAACGCCTTCGGGGGCGGCTACGACGCAGACGGCGGTGATGTCGGTGGCGCCGCGGGCGACGAGGAGTTCCAGGGTGTGGATCATCGAGCCGCCGGTGGCGAGCATGGGGTCGAGGACGAAGACGGGGAGGTCGGTCAGGTCGGTCGGCAGGGATTCCAGGTACGGGACGGGCTGGTGGGTTTCCTCGTCGCGGGCGATGCCGACGAAACCGACGCGGGCCTGTGGCACGAGGTCGGCGGCGGCGTAGACCATGCCGAGACCCGCACGCAGGACCGGGACGAGCAGCGGTGGGGCGGCCAGGCGGACACCGTCGGTGACGGCGACCGGCGTGTTGATCGGTTCGCGGACGACGGGCGCGTCACGCAGGGCCTCGTACATCAAAATGCCCGTGAGGTCGGCCAATGCGTTGCGGAAGGTGGCGTTGTCGGTGCGGGCGTCTCGCATCGTGCTCAGCAGAGTGGCGGCGAGCGGATGGTCGACGGTGTCGGTGCGCATGAAAAAACGATAGGGTCACCCACGCGCTTCCGGTGCGTCCGCTGGGGAAATTTCGCGGAACAGGGAACCGAACGCGGAGCCGGTGCGTCGAATCATGTGAATGACGTACTCTGCCCGGGAACTCGAGGATTGGGGGAAGTTCGATGGTAAAGATGTCGGCTGATGCCGAGGGCATCGTCGCCTATAGTGCGACCGCCGGAACCATGTCCACCGAATTCGCCACGGCGGCGGCCGCATCGGTGGCATCGAACCCGGCTCTGCTCGGTCCGGTGATGGGACTCATCGGCGGCGATTTCGTCACCGCCTACGCCGCCGCCCAGGCCGGTCACGTCGCCGCGATCGCCCAACTCTCGGCCGTGATGGCCAGCATGGGCACCGCAACGGCCGGCGCCGCGACCACCCTCGTCGACACCGACACGGGCAATGCCGCCGCCATCGAATCGGCAGCGGGCGAACTCGCATGATCGACCTCAGCGGACTGGCTCAACCCCTGTACGACCTGCTGTCCAGCTTCGGTAGCGGTGTCCTCGGCACCGGCGGCGCGTCCGACGGCCTGCGCAGCACCTCCGCCGAGATCGACCAGATCTATCAGCTCGGCCGCACCGGCATCAACGCCGTGAACACCGCCTGGGACGGTCTGGCCGTCGACGCGGTCACCTCGAAGGCGCTGCGCGTGCAAACCTCCTCGGCCACCCTGTCCGACACCGGCAACGAGATGGCCACCGTGGTCGACCAAGCCGCCGCGTATGTGCAGACCGGGCAGAAGGAACTCGACGGGATCGTCAATTCCTTCCTCACCGAGGTCTCCGCGCTCAGCCCGGTCCTGGCCACCCCGGCGGGCCTCACCGCCGTCGTCGCCTCGGCGATCGACCACATCGGCCAGGGCATGGGCGTGGTCGGGCGGGTGCAGGACGAACTCGGCACCCAGACCGCCGCCATCAAGGAACTCACCCCGGCACCGTCGAGCACTCCGCTGGCCAACACCGCCAACCTGTCGACTTCGGCCGCCTCCACGCTGCTGTCCACCGCGACGAGCGCGGGCGGTTCGATGCTGAGCGCGGTGTCGTCGGGCCTGTCGACGGCCATGGGCGGCGGCGACTCGAGCAGTTCGGGCGGGACGAGCACAGGCAACTCGACCAACAACGGCAAGACCTCGACCCCCACCGGGTCGTCCACGGGCTCCACCGGCACCGGCGTCAAAGTCACCCTGCCCGACGGCAGCGTGGTCGAAGCGCCCAACGAAGAGGCCGCCACGGCCGTGCGCTCGGCCATCGGCGCGGTCGGCACCCCGTACGTGTGGGGCGGCAACGACCCGGGCTCGGGCATCGACTGCAGCGGGCTCACCAAATACGCCTACGGCGAGGCCGGGGTGGAACTGCCCCGCCTCGCCCAGGAACAGCACATCGGACACCCACAGGTGTCACCCGGTGACCTGATGCCCGGTGACCTGGCCGTATGGGACGGCCACGTCGCCATGGTCGTCGGCAACGGGCAGCTCGTCGAGGCGGGCGACCCGGTCTCGATCAGTTCGATCCGAACGGAGAACAGTGGCATGGAGTTCTACGGCTTCTACAGGCCTACCTCATGAGCGAAACCCCGATCCCCGAGGTTCCCAATGTGGAAACCGCGGTCAGCACCAACCGGTCGGGCACCATCTCGGTGCGGGCGACCAGCATGGGGCTGCCGATCGCGCTCAAGTTCGAGCGCAGCGAATACCAGTACGGTGCGCAGGCGCTCGCCGATGAGATCCTTCGCCTGACCAGGCGTTCGACCATCGCGGCCGCCGCGCGCCTGCGCGAGGTGTACAGCGAGCAGGCAGGCATCCCCGATGCCCTGCTCGACAAGATGAACCTGCCGACCCGGCGTCAGGCCGTCGACGAACTCGACCGCATCGACGACGCCGACACCGGTCAGACGAGCTGGATGAGGCCCCTGTGAGCGCGGAAATGGACGCCCTGGTCGCGGGCGTGACCGAGAAACTCGAGGCACTCGAGGCGGCGCTGTACGGGTTGAAGCAGGTCAACGGCAAGTTCACCACCGACGACGGGCTGGTCACCGCCGAGGTGAACAGCGACGGCGCGCTGGTCGATCTGCGCCTGGACGAGGGCATCACCGCCCTGCCGCCGGCGGAGGCCGCGCAGCTGATCCTGTCGGCGTGCAGGCAGGCCACCGAGACCGCGGGCGAAGCGCGCTCCAACATCATTGCGACACTGAACGAATCGCTCACCGGCGGCACTGCACACCCGCCGGGGGAATTAGCACCCGGGCCGGATAGTGCGCGGCGCTGAAGCTCGATAGGCTTCGCGTCATGGCTTCTGGAGACATCGTCCCGATCGAGCTCGGTCTGACCGATGGCGATCTCGTCACCCTGTGGGCACCGCGCTGGCGCGACGGTGACGACGAGTACATGGCGTTCCTCGGACACGAGGACGACCTCTACGGTTTCGAGTCCGTTGCGGAGTTGGCCGCGTTCATCCGCACCGACACCGACAACGACCTCGTCGAGCATCCGTCGTGGGCGGTGGTCGCCGGCCTGTCGGCCGCCGAACTGGAGCCGGAGGAAAACTTCACCTTCGACCTGGTCTCCGTGCCCGAGCTGGCCGCGGGCGAACCCGACGGTGAGGTGGTCGGCGAGCTCGAGGACACCTTGGCGATGGTTCGCAACATCGGCGACGTGTGCGAGCTCGACGTGGTGACGGCGTTCTTCGACGACAACCCGGTGCTCGGCGTGCTGGCCAACGGCGTCGGTACCTTCACCGGGCGCGACGGCGAGGAGCTGTGGGACCAGGTCGGTGCCGCCATCGTCAAGGGCTGGGACGACGTGCTCGACGCGATCGACAGCATCGTCACCACCCCCGAGGTGGATGCCGCGGCGGTCGAGGTCGCCGAGGCCGAACTGCTGGCCGCGGAGGAGAACGTGGTCGACGCCGACGACGTGGTCGAGGAGGACGAGGAGTTCGAAAGCGTCGACCTCACCGCCGACGACGAGGACGAGACGTTCTGGCACGAGGTCGGCATCGACCCGGTCAAGATCGTCACCTCCGACGGTGAGCACTTCACCCTGCGCTGCTACCTCGACGACGAGCCGATCTTCCTCGGCAACGGCCGCACCATCACGGTGTTCGGTTCCGAGCGCGCGCTTGCCCGCTACCTGGCCGACGACCACGAGCACGAGCTGGCCCGGGTGTCGACCTTCGGTGACGTGCAGACCGCCGCGGTCGACGGTTCACTCGAGGTGGAGGTGAGCGACGAGAACGTGTACGTACTCACCGGCCTCGTGGAGGACCTGGCCGAGGGACCGGAGGCCGTCGACATCGAACAGCTCGACCTGGCTGTCGAATTGTTCACCGACGCAGCCGATTACGCCGACGACGACAGCGTGGAACAGGCGCTTGCCGCGTCGAACCCGCTGGGTTGGTATGTCTCCTACCTGCTCAACCCGGACCCCAACCGGTTGGCCCCGAACCCGCCGTTCACGGCCGAGGCCCAGCAGTTCCGCGAACTGCAACGCACGTTCGAAGCACGGCTGGTCAGCGAGTAGCAAGACGAGAAGGGTGGCACCGACGAGGTGCCACCCTTCTTCGTCATCCGACCAGGACCGCGTAGCGCGGTTTGATGATCTCGTCGATGATCTTCAGGCGATCGGGGAACGGGATGAACGCCGACTTCATGGCGTTGATGGTGAAGCGTTCGAGGTCGCTCCAGCCGTAGCCGAAGGTTTCCACCAGTTTGAGCATCTCCTGGCTCATGGTGGTGTCGCTCATCAGCCGGTTGTCGGTGTTGACGGTGACCCGGAATCGCAGCCGGGCGAGCAGGTCGAAGGGGTGCTTGTCGAGCGAGGGCACCGCACCGGTCTGCACGTTCGACGACGGGCACAGTTCCAGCGGCACCCGCATGTCACGCACGTAGTTGGCGACGATCCCGAGCTGGGCCTCCTCGATGTCGCCCGGCACGCTGATGTCGTCGGTGATGCGCACGCCGTGCCCGAGACGGTCGCAGCCACAGAAGGCGAGCGCCTCGTGGATCGACGGCAATCCGAACGCCTCCCCCGCGTGAATCGTGAAGTGCGCGTGGTTGACTCGCAGATATTCGAAGGCGTCCAGGTGCCGGGTGGGCGGGAACCCGGCCTCGGCCCCCGCGATGTCGAACCCACCGACCCCGCTGTCGCGGAAGCGCACCGTGAGCTCCGCGATCTCCCGCGAGCGCGCGGCATGCCGCATGGCGGTGAGCAGACATGTCACCCGGATGATGTTGCCCTGCTCCGCCGCGATCGCCTCCCCCTCCCGGAATCCGGCAAGGGTGTGCTCGACCACCTCGTCGAGCGTGAGCCCCTTCTCCAGATGCTGCTCGGGTGCGAACCGCACCTCGGCGTAGACCACCCCGTCGGCGGCCAGATCGATGGCACATTCGCGAGCCACCCGCCGCAATCCCTCCGGTGTCTGCATCACCGCGACGGTATGGGCGAACGTCTCGAGGTACAGCTCGAGCGACCCGCTGTCGGCGGCGTCGCGAAACCACGCGCCCAAACTCTCGGCATCCTGCGCGGGTAGTTGGTCGTAGCCGCACTCGGCGGCGAGCTCTAGCACCGTCTCCGGCCGCAGACCACCATCGAGGTGGTCATGCAGCAGGGCTTTGGGTGCACGTCGGATCGAAGCAAGGTCGAGGGGCGCCGGTCCAGTCATATCCAAACGTTAGCTGGACCCACCGATCCCGGCAGCCCAGTTCCCCGAGGACACCCACCAACCCACCGCCCACTCGAGTCCACCACTCCCCCTTCCGCCGCACGGCGCTACTCGAGTACGCCATGACCGCACTCCCAGCCCCGCACGACCCGACCTCGAGGAGGGTCCGCCGCGAAGCGGCGTAGCGGCCCGGCCGCGCGAACAGCGCTCGAAGCGCACGCGCGAAGCGCAAGTCTCGAGCGCTGTTCGCGCGGCCCCTCAGGGGCCGCGCTCGAGCGCGCCAGCGCTCCAAAAACACAGCCAGTACAACTTGGGCGCAATCCCCTCAGCCGCTCCCTCAACCCACCTGCCCGAGCACCGACTCACTCGGCGATGGCGCGCATTGGACCCAGCGTTTGGTCCCAGGTAGCGCAGCCGCAACCGCCGTGACAATGAACAGCACGATCACCGACACCCAAGCCACCACCGGCGCGTCGGCGCCGACCATGAATGCCACCACGGCGCCCAGCAACGACCCGGTGAGTACCAACGTCCGTCCGCGCGGCTTTCGGCGGCCGAGCAGGCGGGCACCGATCAGGTTCAGCACGCCGACCGGAGCGACGATCGCGGCCATGATCACCAGCATCACGCCCGTGACGAGCCGGAAGTCCACCTGATCCGGTTCGATCGGCTCGTTCACCACCCTGACGGCGTCGAAGATCATCAGCCCGGCGATCGCGAACGCGATCAGCGCCGAGATGAAGGCGAGCACTCGCGCGACCGCCGCCGTCCGCCTCCCGTTGCCGCGGCCTCCCGCCCCGACCACCGACACAGCGAACCTCCCGATCATGGCCGCGCGGCCACGACTATTACCTCAGTCGATACGTCCCAGCACAAGCTCGCCCGGCTTGCTCGCCGGGGTGAGTTCGATCCCCACGGCATCCTCGAGCGCCTCCAACGCTCCCGCGAACGCCTGGGGCGTGTCCGTGTGCAGGGTGAACAAGGGCTGGCCGATCGCCACCGAATCGCCGGGCTTGGCGTGCATCTCGACACCCGCGCCCGCCTGGACCTGCTCGCCTTGCCGCGCACGCCCGGCACCGAGCCGCCAGGCGGCCAAACCCACGCCCATCGCGTCGAGCCGCGTCAACACCCCGGCCGTCTCGGCCCTCACCGTCTCGGTGTGCCGCGCGGTCGGCAGCGGGGCATCGGGGTCGCCGCCCTGTGCCTGGATCATCGTCCGCCAGTGATCCATCGCCCGACCGTCGGCGAGCACCTCGGCCGGGTCGACATGCAGCCCGGCCTGGGCCACCATCTCGCGTGCCAGGGCGAGCGTCAGCTCGACCACATCGGCGGGCCCACCTCCGGCCAGCACCTCGACCGATTCCGCGACCTCGAGCGCGTTGCCTGCGGTCCGGCCGAGCGGGGTGTCCATCGCGGTCAGCAACGCGACCGTCTTCACGCCGGCATCTCGCCCGAGTTCGACCATCACGGCGGCCAGCTCGCGCGCCTCGTCGAGGGTCTTCAGGAACGCCCCGGTCCCGACTTTCACGTCGAGCACCAGCGCCGCGGTCCCTTCGGCGATTTTCTTGCTCATGATCGAGCTCGCGATCAGCGGAATCGACTCGACCGTCCCGGTCACATCGCGCAGCGCGTACAGCCGCTTGTCGGCGGGGGCGAGGTCGGCGCCCGCCGCGCAGATCACCGCGCCGATCTCGGGGTCGGCGAGGATCTCACGCATGCGGGGCACGGTGATGTCGGCCTGCCAGCCGGGGATCGACTCGAGTTTGTCCAGGGTGCCGCCGGTGTGCCCGAGGCCGCGCCCCGACAGCTGCGGCACCGCCGCACCACAGGCCGCCACCAGGGGCGCCAACGGCAGGGTGATCTTGTCGCCGACGCCACCGGTCGAATGCTTGTCGACGGTGGGCCGCGGCAGGTCGGTGAAGTTCATCCGGCTCCCCGAACCGATCATCGCCGCCGTCCACCGCGCGATCTCGCGCCGGTTCATGCCACGCAGCAAGATGGCCATCGCCAGGGCCGACATCTGTTCGTCGGCCACGATTCCCCGGGTGAACCCGTCGACCACCCAGTCGATCTGTTCGTCCGACAGCTCGCCGCCATCCCGTTTGCCCCGAATGATCGATACCGCGTCCAGTGCCGTCATGCGGCCAGTCTGGCACGCGACATCGGCCGCGGCACTCCGCACGCCGAGCGAGCCTCCGCCGTACCTCCATCGGCTCGGAGCAGGACCCGATCACCCTCGTTCGGGTCGGTCACTGGTCGACCGGTGCGATCAGCGCTGCCCGGCCGCCAGATCATCGGGCCCGAACGCGTACGGCAACAGCTCGCTCAGCGTCTTGGGCCCCTCGGCATGGTCGACGAGCAGCTCGCCCCCGCCGTGCTCGAACAGCAGCTGCCTACACCGCCCACACGGCATCAGGATTTCCCCACGGGAATCGCTCACCGATACCGCCAGAAGGCGTCCCCCACCCGACCCGAATAAGTTACCGACGAGTACGCATTCGGCACACAGGGTTAGTCCATATGAGACATTTTCCACATTGCAACCGCTCACAATTCGACCATCCACGGTGAGAGCCGCAGCACCGACCGGGAAACCCGAGTACGGGGCATACGCGCTACCCATTACGCGAATTGCCATGTCGCGCAAGGTATTCCAGTCGATTTCGGACATCGCGAACCTCCAGCCGATACCGCCGAACATGTCCGCGCGAGGGCTCGGACACCAGTATTCGGCATCGAGAAAGGTAAACCTAACTCGGCCGATTCGTGCACAACGCACGGCACGCCGAATTAGTTCCGCGAAACAGAGAGGATTAGAGTCAGCCGAAGATCGGTTCAGGTTCCCGGCGGCGGGCCAGCGCTCGAGAATACAGCGCAGCCACCTGGGCATTTGCCTCTCCACGCAGCCGGCGTCGGATCTGTGACCGGGTCCATCAACGACGTTGGAGGCACCGCACTCTATGACCACGATAGAAGCTCCGGCTCCGGCCCAGCCGAAGCGGAAGACGCTGTACCGCGGCGACCCCGGCATGTGGTCCTGGGCGCTGCACCGGATCACCGGTGTCACGATCTTCTTCTTCCTCTTCGTGCACGTGCTGGACACGGCACTGGTTCGGGTGAACCCGAACACCTATGACGAAGCCATCGAGCTCTACAAGAACCCGCTGGTCGCGCTCATGGAGATGGGCCTCGTCGTCTGCGTACTGTTCCACGCGCTCAACGGCGTCCGCGTCATCCTCGTCGACTTCTGGTCGCAGGGTCCGCGCTTCCAGAAGCAGATGCTCTGGGTCGTGCTGACCATCTGGATCCTGGTCTCCGCCGCGGGCGTCGGCCGCCAGTTCTTCTACCTGCTGACGGAGCACTGATATGTCTGCACCTGTCCTCGGCAAGTCCTACGACCGCCCCGCCAGCCTCGATGCCCCCCGCGCCCCCCGCGGCAAGGCGAACAGCAACTTCGAGAAGTACGCATGGCTGTTCATGCGCATCTCGGGCCTGTTCCTGATCGTGCTGGTCATCGGCCACATGTTCATCATGCTGATGATCGACGGCGGCGTGAACCGGCTGAACTTCGCGTTCGTCGCCGGTCGCTGGTCCAGCCCGTTCTGGCAGTTCTGGGACCTGTCCATGCTGTGGCTGGCTCAGCTGCACGGCGGCAACGGTCTGCGCACCGTCATCGATGACTACTCCCGCAAGGACTCCACCCGGTTCTGGCTCAAGACCATCCTCGTGGTCTCGATGATCCTGGTGATGAGCGTGGGCACCTACGTCATCTTCACCTTCGACCCCAACATCACCGGTTAGGAACAGGCCACCTCGCATGAGTGAATCCCGTCCGATTCAGGAACATCGCTACGACGTCGTCATCGTCGGCGCCGGTGGCGCGGGCATGCGCGCGGCGATCGAGGCCGGTCCCCGGGCTCGTACCGCGGTCCTGACCAAGCTCTACCCGACGCGCAGCCACACCGGCGCGGCCCAGGGCGGCATGTGCGCCGCGCTGGCCAACGTCGAAGAAGACAACTGGGAATGGCACACCTTCGACACCGTCAAGGGTGGTGACTACCTGGTCGACCAGGACGCCGCGGAGATCATGGCCAAGGAGGCCATCGACGCGGTCATGGACCTGGAGAAGATGGGCCTGCCGTTCAACCGCACGCCCGAGGGCAAGATCGACCAGCGTCGCTTCGGCGGCCACACCCGTGACCACGGCAAGGCGCCCGTGCGTCGCGCGTGTTATGCCGCCGACCGCACCGGTCACATGATCCTGCAGACGCTCTACCAGAACTGCGTCAAGCACGACGTCGAGTTCTACAACGAGTTCTACGTGCTCGACCTGGTGATGACCGAGTCCGACCGTGGCCCCGTCGCCACCGGCGTCGTCGCCTACGAGCTGGCCACCGGCGAGATCCACGTCTTCCACGCGAAGTCGATCGTGTTCGCCACCGGCGGCTCGGGCCGCATGTACAAGACCACCTCGAACGCGCACACGCTGACCGGTGACGGTATGGCGATCGTGTTCCGCAAGGGCCTGCCGCTCGAGGACATGGAGTTCCACCAGTTCCACCCGACAGGCCTCGCGGGCCTGGGCATCCTCATCTCCGAGGCTGTCCGTGGTGAAGGTGGCATCCTGCGCAACGCCTCCGGTGAGCGCTTCATGGAGCGCTACGCCCCCACCATCAAGGACCTCGCGCCGCGTGACATCGTCGCCCGCTCGATGGTGCTCGAGGTGCTGGAAGGCCGCGGCGCCGGGCCGAACAAGGACTACGTCTACATCGACGTGACCCACCTCGGCGAGGACGTGCTCGAGGAGAAGCTGCCCGACATCACCGAGTTCGCACGCACCTACCTGGGTGTGGACCCGGTGAAGGAGCTCGTGCCGGTCATGCCGACCTGCCACTACGTGATGGGCGGTATCCCCACCCGCATCCGTGGCGAGGTGCTGCGCAACAACACCGACGTGGTCCCCGGCCTCTACGCCGCCGGTGAGTGCGCGTGTGTGTCCGTGCACGGCGCGAACCGTCTCGGCACCAACTCGCTGCTCGACATCAACGTGTTCGGCCGTCGCGCCGGCATCGCGGCCGCCGAGTACGCCCAGCGCACCGAGTTCGTCGAGATGCCGGAGAACCCGGCGCAGATGGTGCAGGACTGGCTGGCGCTGATCCTGTCCGACCACGGCAACGAGCGCGTGGCCGACATCCGCACCGAACTGCAGTACACGATGGACATGAACGCCGCCGTGTTCCGCACCGAGGACACCCTCAAGCAGGCCCTCACCGATATCCACGCGCTCAAGGAGCGCTACACCCGGATCACGGTGCAGGACAAGGGCAAGCGCTACAACAGCGACCTGCTCGAGGCCGTCGAGCTGGGCTTCCTGCTCGAGCTGGCCGAGGTCACCGTCGTCGGCGCGCTCAACCGCAAGGAATCGCGCGGCGGCCACGCCCGCGAGGACTACCCGGATCGCGACGACGTGAACTTCATGCGGCACACCATGGCGTACAAGGAGGGCCCGGAACTCATCTCCGAGATCCGCCTCGACTTCAAGCCGGTGGTGCAGACCCGCTACGAGCCGATGGAGCGTAAGTACTGATGACTGCTGTAGCAGAACCAACCACGCAGAAGCCCGCGCCCGTTCCCGAGGGCTCGGTCATGGTCACCGTGAAGGTGGCCCGGTTCAGCACCGAGAACGACAAGGGCGCGTACTGGGATTCGTTCCAGGTGCCGGTCCTGCCGACCGACCGCTTCCTCAACGTGCTGATCTACATCAAGTCCTACCTGGACGGCACCCTCACCTTCCGGCGTTCCTGCGCCCACGGTGTGTGCGGTTCCGACGCGATGCGGATCAACGGTGTGAACCGGCTGGCCTGCAAGGTCCTGATGAAGGACATGCTGCCCAAGGGCGACAAGACCCTCACCATGACCGTCGAGCCGATCCGCGGCCTGCCGGTGGAGAAGGACCTCGTCGTCGACATGGAACCGTTCTTCGACGCGTTCCGTGCCGTGAAGCCGTACCTGATCACCTCGGGTAACGAGCCGACCCGCGAGCGCATCCAGTCCCAGCACGACCGCGCCCGCTTCGACGACACCACCAAGTGCATCCTGTGCGCCTGCTGCACCACCTCCTGCCCCGTGTACTGGAGCGACGGCAGCTACTTCGGCCCGGCCGCGATCGTGAACGCCCACCGCTTCATCTTCGACAGCCGCGACGAAGGCGCCCGCGAGCGTCTCGACATCCTCAACGACGTCGAAGGTGTCTGGCGCTGCCGCACCACCTTCAACTGCACCGACGCGTGCCCCCGCGGCATCGAGGTCACCAAGGCCATCCAGGAAGTCAAGCGAGCCCTCCTCTTCGCCCGCTGACCTCCCCCGGCCCCTACAAAGGCCGCCTTCATCGATCGATGAAGGCGGCCTTTGCCATTGGTTCCTTTCGCCTAGGAGAAAATCTCCGCCAACGATCCGGCGGTGAACACCCCCCGCCTGACCTACCCGTGGAGCTCGTCGGCATCAACAGCTTGAACCCGTTGGTGCACAGCGCTCGGCAACGGACCGAACTTGGCAGTCATCACCTCGGCCAGCATCTCAGCGCGACCTGCGGCACGTCCACGCGCTTCCAGTCGTTCCGCTGTAGTCATCGACGGCCGCGCCCGCAATGCCGCGAGGTCGAGCGGAGCCACATCGTCGAGCAGAAACTCGAACCACGGCAGATAGCGAGACATCACATCACGCGCGGAGTCGTTCAGCTCCATCAAGCCATCGAGCTGGGAAGGCGCCGTCCACCGCAAGCCCGTATGGGTGCTGTGTACGACCATCGGCAGGACATCGGGCAAGACCTGCGACGTCGGATGCTCGTCCAAATGCCGTCGCCAGATGTTGAGGACGTAGCCGAGCATCCGGAACGCCATCAACTGGTCACTGCCGGATTGATGTTCGATCAGCAGGTAGACGTGGACACCCGACCGTCGATCGTGGTCCGGTAGAGAGCATCGCGTTACTGAGACCCGCAGATCCTCGGACGATGAAACTTCCCGGCACCAGGACCATCCAGTCGAAGTCGATGCGCGCGGCAAGTTCAACTCCGGTCCCGAACATCTCCGAGAAGAACAGACGAAGGGGAATGGTCGTCCCGTCTTCGAACAACCTCTGAGTTGTTCAAACGCACGGTGACGCCACGGTGGGCCTTTGGCGAGGATTGCGCACAGCCTTACGATGGCCGGGAAGCGATGATATCGTGGGCGGCAGTCTAGGCTGGCAGGGCCGTGGGGTGGGTATGCGAACGCTATCGAGTGCTGTTGTGCTAGCTGGCATTTCGGTGCTGGCCAGGTGTGGGACGTCGGGGATCCGTTGGCCGGCCAGTCCATCGGGTTCGGCGGGTGGTTTCGCCGCGGCCGTGCCGACAGGAATTGATCCGTGCAACATTCCGCCCGGATGGTTGTCGTCGATTACGCCCTGGGCCGCGCAAGGGGAACATGGATGACAACACTTCCCGTGGCGAGATCGAATGACGCGGTTGTCGATACGTATGTCTGACGGTTACACCATGACGATGGGGCTCTTACCAATCTCACCCTGGATAGGTTATGGGAGAAGAACTTCCACGCCGAGAAGAGGCTATCGATGGTCGAACAACGTTGCCCACCCATGAGGAAGCATCTCGAATCGTGCAGTGCGGGGTTCAGCGTCGAGACACCAGGATCGGGGGGGCTGGCAATGCTTCGCGCGGTGGCAGACTCCACAAAACAGGAGGCAATTCGTGACAGAACCGGCTGAGCTATCGGTTGAAACTAGCAAGCTGAATGGGTTTTCTATAGACCTCGGCGAGACAGCCGCGAATTCATCTTCCAACGCCTCCCGCTTTCACGCTGCCATTGAACCTCCCCCGAACTCGGTCGGCCTCATGGCGACAGTGGCTACAGCTGTAGAAAGCTTTCGAAGCACCTATATGACTGCCCACAACTCGGATCGAGTAGCGATCGATCAACTCGGCTCCGATTTGTCGACAACAGCGAAGGCCTACCGCTCGACGGATGACTCTAATGCCGGCGCGCTCGGAGCACTCTCATCGTCGGCGTTCAATGAAGACACTGCAGCGGGAGCTCTTGACCGAGGGCACACACGATATGGCGGGCTGCAGTTGCCGAGCCTGCAGGATGTGGCCGATGACCCGAAAAAAAATAAGACAGGTGGTCACAGCAGCGATCGCACAACTGTCACCATATGAAGAGTCGTTGAGTATCGCAATGGGAATCAGGCCCATCAGCGAATTCCTCGTCCCCTTGGAAGCGGATTGGGAATCGATAGAAGTCATTGGCAAGCGAATCGCAATGCTCGGAATCAATGATTTCGTGACCTCCGAAAATATCGCGGGCGGCACCCGATGGTTGAGGTCCGATTGGACGGGCAGCGCGGCAGATTCTTTCGAAACCACCGCAACCACCCTGGCCCAATCCATAAACACGCGCAGTCTTGATCTAGACGCGGTGGCGAAAATTGCGGAGAACGCCGGCATATGCTTAGAGCAACTGGTGCTCAATCAAGCAATGGATATGAGCAGTAGAGTTCTCGAGACTATTTCCGAGGGGGAGAATTCCTTCCCACTCGGAGTATGGGCACAACTTATCAATGAGCCACTACAGCCAGGAGTGAGTTCGAGAGTCACAACGGCGGTCGATTCATTGAAGCAGGCCGCCGAGGCCAGGCGCAGCGCGATAACCAGTCTTATTGACAAACTTACTCAGGCACTGAACTACACGCCCGGTCGGATTCCGCCTGTGTTCAACCCGGCCGATTACGTGGCACCGGATAAGATCACCGCTGATCCCGGCACACGGCGCTACGGATACGGTAGCAACGTCTGGTGGCAGGAGGAATCCATCGATTCATCCGCAGCTCAGATTTCTGCATGAATCGTAACATTCACCACTACGGTATTCGAGGTTGTTGATGTCGCCCCCACAGATTCCGGGAATGCCCACACCGCCGCCGCACGACGGTGGAGCCGGGCCGTACAACTCACAATCCCGCCTCGCACGTCTTGATGACATCGCATGGGCAAAGATCGCACTCGCCGGTCAAGCCGCAGCTGATGTTCTCGGGCTTACCCATGCGGCGAGAGGTATGCGCCACTATCTCGGAAACACTGGTACCGATTATCATATCGACCCGGACAAGGTCATGCAAGACGTTCCCTCAGTCAAGGATCATGCTGAATATTACTTGATCGAGGCCATCGAACAACTGAAGGAAAATAACCCAAACCTTGGTTCTCCGATAACTTTTGAAGTCCCATGGAAAGGTTACGCCATTACGAAGGACCACAGTCATGATTGGTTCCTTGCGATGGCGGCAGTTGAGGTTTGCTCAACTGGGATAGTCACCTTCACCGAGGCAACGGATGGCGGCACACGACCAGCCGTGGACATGTATTATCAGACCCATATGTATGATCGTTACAACTGGGATAATGGAAAATTTGTCAATTTCGGAAAAATCGAAATAACCGACAATATGATGGGCTCCCTGCATACCGCAGGCCTTGCCAAGGAATTCAACCAGTTCGGGACATCATCCACCAAGCACTACAAGGGCGCCCTGCCGATGCGAGGGTCAAGCATTCACGAAGGAACCGAGAGCAGGCAAGGCGACCGATCGGATCCTACTCGAGTGGTGCCGTCGATATGATTTTCCGAATTGCGAATACTCCTGCGAAGAGAGCTGTTATCTCCGCGTGCATATCAGTTGCGTTGACCCTGTTGGTCGGGTGCGGTGGCTTCGTCTCGGTCGGACGCACAGATGGGAAGCCGCTGATAGAGGCATCGACTTCGCCAGAACTTGTTCAGGAAGCGGCGAACTACGGCGACTGGATTATTCCGGATGGCACGAAGGTCCTCCTCGCCAAGCGTGCGGGAGAACGGATAGACAGGTATCTTCTCGTACTCGAGGCGACACCGGAGCAACTGGCATCAATGCTCGCAATGTCCAATTTTGAGCAGCCTCTCGAAATTTTTACGCCGCCGATGCCGCCCCGGTTTGAACATATTGCTGGTCCGGACTTGAATTCTTCACCCCGGATATCGCGCGCGGAGGAGCGGTATACATCTCGGAGCAATGAGCACATGGAGCGTTCGGTCTACGTCGATGAGCGCACCCCGACGTTAAGGATCGTGCATCTCGATTTCCTGGGTTCGTGAGCCGCGGCCGGCGAATCGCATCGGCGTACCCACCCTGTCGAAGCGCCCGGTGACGCCACGGTAAGCCGCCGGTTGTGGAGTGCGCGCTCCTGTTCGCCCGCTGACCTCCCCAACTCCCGCGAAGGCCGCCTCCATCTTCGGATGAACGCGGCCTTTGTCGTTACTCATCCTTCGTGAGGTGGAGTTTTGCGTCTTCGTAGGAGCCGGTTGGGGTGGTGTCGTCTTTGGTGTAGACCAGGTGCAGCACGCCGGTCTCGAAGGTCTCCGAGGAGAGTAGGCGGAGTGGAATCGTCGTCCCGTCCTCGAAGAGGCGCTCGCCTTTGCCGACGACGATCGGGTGGACCAGGAGGTGCAGCTCGTCCAGGAGGCCCACGGCCAGGAGTTGGCGGACTACCGAGACCGAGCCGCTGATGGCGATGTCCCCGCCTTCGGCCTGCCTCAGCTCACTTGTGGCCTCGGTCAGTTCGCCGTCGAGGCGCTCGGAGTTGCGCCACGGGAAGTCGCGGTCCTCGTGGGTCACCACCAGCTTGCGGGCGTCGCCGAGCTTTTTCGCGAACGCCGCGTCGGGTCCACCCTCGGCTTCCCGGGCGGGCCATGCGCCGGCGAAGCTGTCGTAGGTCACCCGGCCGAGCAGGAGGGTGTCGGCGCTGCCGAGCTGGGCGTCGACCGCGGCGCCCATGGCGTCGTCGAAGTAGGGGAAATGCCAGTCCTGTGGGTCGGCGATCACGCCGTCGAGAGACATGAACAGACCGGCGGTGATCTTCCTCATCGGTACTTCTCCTCGGTGAGCGGTGAGTGTGTCGATTACTACGACGGTGCGCGGCTACCGAACTAATCGCGGGACAGCAGGTTGCGCGGACAGACTTGACGAACTAATAGATAGCGTTACTATCCATAATAGACAGTGCCACTATCTACTATGGAGTCGCCGTGATCGTCGTCGTTCTTCTCGTCTCGCTCCTCGGCTTCCGTGCACTGGGGGCGCTGGGCGTCAGCCGGTTCGCCTCTTGGTCCGCGGCTGCCGCGCACGCACTGGCCGTCATGCTGATGATGACCGGTTCCGCCCATTTCATGCCGTCGAGCGTCACCGTGATGCCCAACTACGGCGACCTGGTGGCGATGGTGCCGTCGTTCGTTCCGTTCCCCGGGTTCATGGTGCTGTTCACCGGCGTGCTGGAACTGCTCGCGGCCGTCGGCCTGGCCCTCACCCGGACGCGCCGGATCGCGGGCTGGGCACTGGTGCCGCTGTTCGTGCTGCTGCTGCCCGCCAATATCTACGCGGCCGTCGAAAACGTCACCTTCGCAGGCGAACCCGCGTCTCCCCTGTGGCAGCGCATCCCGGAACAGCTGCTGTACATCGGCTTCGCGATCTGGGCGACGGGTTCACTCGCTCCGGCCGCACGGGATCGCGTGCCCGCCCAGGGGTGATTACGCGAAACCGGTGGTGCGGGCGAGGTCGGCGAGCATGGTGTCGAACATGACTTCGGGGTCGGTGAGGGGAATGGGGTAGTTGCCGAACACCTCGAGGGTGACGTGGCCGAACAGACGAACCCAGGTCTGCACCATCACGTAGGTCACGCCGAGATCCAGTTTCTCGGCGGGGAACTTCTGACCCGAATCCGAGAGCATGGCGAGCAGTTCGGTCTGGAAGTCGATCAAGTCGTCACGGAGTTCGACGGGGATGGATTCGCCGGGCGGGGTGGCGATCTCGAAACTGGCCAGCAACCGGCCCGCGGCCGCGAGGAAGATCCGGCCGAAGGGCTCGTCGAAGCGGCGGAGCATGGCGCGACTGGAGGTGGGCGAGGCGAACACCAGGGTGAATTCCCTGGGGTTGGCCAGCGCCCACCGCCGGAAGCCGCGGCAGATCGCGAGGAACTGCACCGCGCCGTCGTCGGGCAGGTCCGCGATGCCCGCCGACAGGTTGTCGGCGAGGTCGGCACAGAATTCCACCCGCAACCGCTCGATCAGCTCGTCGCGGGAGTCGTAGTGCCGGTACAGCGCGGGCGCGGTGACGCCGAGTTCGCGCGCGATGGCCCGCAGGGTGACCGCGTCGGGGCCGTGCTCGGCCAGCAGCCCCCGCGCGACCCGCCGGATATCGGCGTCGGCCACGACGGGCGCCCGCCCGCGCGCCTTGCCCGTCAACCAGCCACCCCCTCGCTACTGTTCGGGCTCAAGAGTATTCGACTTCCCACCGCTTGATGCCGTTGAGCCAGCCGCTGCGCAAGCGCACCGGTTCGGCGACCTGACGCAGATTCGGCATCGCGTCGGCAAGAGCATTGAACATCAGGTCGATCTCCAGGCGGGCCAGATTCGCGCCGACACAGTAGTGGGTTCCGGTGCCACCGAACCCGACGTGCGGATTGGGGTTGCGCAGCACATCGAACCGGAACGGGTCGGTGAAAGCGGTCTCGTCGAAATTGGCCGAGCTGTAGAACAATCCGAGGCGCTGGCCCTTCTTGATCTGCTGTCCGCCCAACTCGAGGTCGCGGGTCGCGGTGCGCTGGAAGGCGGTCACGGGGGTGGCCCAGCGCACGATCTCGTCGGGCGCGGTGCGCGGCCGCTGGTCCTTGTAGATCTCCCACTGCTCAGGGTTGTCGACGAAGGCCTTCATGCCGTGGGTGATCGAGTTACGGGTGGTCTCGTTGCCGGCCACCGCCAGCAGGATGACGAAGAACGCGAACTCGTCGGAGCCGAGGTGCTCGCCGTCGACATCGGCGTTCACCAGCTGGGTCACGATGTCGGAGGCCGGACAACCGCGCCGCTGCTCGGCCATGTTCCAGGCGTAGCCCATCACCTCGGCGGTGGCGGTGTGGTGATTGCCCTCGAACTCCGGGTCGTCGTAGGAGATCATCTGGTTCGTCCAGTCGAACAGCTTCATCCGGTCTTCCTGCGGCACGCCGAGCAGTTCGGCGATGGCCTGCAGGGGCAGCTCGCACGCGACCTGCTGCACGAAATCGCCCCGGCCGGATTTCTTGGCCTCCCAGACGATGCGTTCGGCCCGTTCGGTGAGCGCGGCACGCAGGTTCTCCACCGCGCGGGGAGTGAATCCCTTGGACACGATGCGCCGGATCTTGGTGTGCTGCGGCGGATCCAGGTTCAGCATGAGCATGTTGGCGAGCATGTCGATCTGCTCGCGGGTGGTTTCCTCGTTGAACCGGATGATGGCGGTGTTCTCGTGCGAGGAGAAGTCCTCGGGGTTCTTCGAGATCTCCTTGATGTCGGCCAGCGTCGACACCACCCAGTAGCCGCCGTCGTCGAAGCCGCTGGCCCGGTCGGGCTGCGCGCACCACCAGACCGGCGCCGTGCGCCGCAGTTGCGCGAACTCCTCGATCGGCAGGCGCTCGGCGAGCAGGTCGGGATCGGTGAAATCGAATCCCGCGGGGATATCGGTGCTGGTCACGGTGTCTCCTTCGGCTGACTCCAGAACGTGATGTAGAACACGTTCGGATCGATGAAACCACGCCGCGCCCATTTGTGAACAGGTTTTAGTAATACCTGTTTATGAAACGTGGGCGACAAGATGAGGCGAATCCGTGCGCGCGCCGACTCCGCTGGGCAAGATGGCGGCGTGGACTTGCCGTACCTGCGAGCCAACCCGCACCTGCTGCCGACTTTCCTCGCACATCAGCGCCTGCGCACCACCCCGGTCGGCGGTGGGTCGATCGCGGTGGCCGAGCGCGTCGGCCTCGACGACGGCACCCAGCTGTTCCTCAAGACCTGGCCCGGCGGTATCTCGGCCGCGCCTACCGACGGCGCCCCGGCTGCCGCACCGCCGGGATTCTTCGCAGCCGAAGCACGCGGCCTGCGCTGGCTGCGGGAGGCGGGCGGTGTCGCGATCCCCGAGGTCTACGCCGTCTCCGACGACCTGCTGCTCATGGAATGGGTCGACCATGCCGAACCCTCCCCGGCCGCCGCCGAACGATTCGGCGCGGGACTGGCTCGTCTCCACAACGCCGGCGTGGCCGAATTCGGCGCTCCCGTCGACGGTTACTTCGGGAGCCTGCCGCAGGACAACACCCCCGGCCACGACTGGCCGACCTGGTTCCGGGAGCGCCGAATCCTTCCGCTCCTGCGGCTCGCCGTCGACGCGGGCGCACTCGACCCGGCCGACGCCACTGCCGTCGAGTCGATCCACCTCGAAGCCCCCGCCGAACCGCCGTCCCGAATCCACGGCGACCTCTGGCCCGGCAACATTCTCTGGGGCCCGTCCGACACCCCATGGCTGATCGATCCCGCCGCGCACGGTGGCCACCGCGAAACCGACCTGGCCACACTCTTCCTCTTCGGCGGCGCGCCCCACCTCTCCCGAATCATCGCCGCCTACAACGAAATCCATCAGCTCGAGGCGGGCTGGCAGGAGCGCATCCCACTCCATCAACTTCCCCTGCTCCTGGTTCACGCCGTCCTGTTCGGCCGCTCCTATCGCGCCGCCGTCCTCGACGCGGCCGCCCGGTATCGATAGGCCGCACTCGGCACCAACAGGTCCTGAACCAGGGCTTACAAATTTACGTTCCGTGTAACAATTCGATGTCGGGACGCTCGAGCGGTCGTCGCGGAACTGGTCGTGTGACCAAACTGCCTCATGTTCAAACGATTGACGCTCGCCGTGGTTTGTGGCGCAGCCGCCCTCCTGCCCGTCGCCGTCCCCGCGGATGCGGCGCCGAAGTCCGATCCGAAGATCGCCTCCTACAACGTCTTCATGCTCGCCGAGGCGCTCTACCCGAACTGGGGGCAGGAGCAGCGCGCCGACCTCATCTCGCAGCAGAACGTCCTCGCGGGGCAGGACGTCGTGGTGCTTCAAGAGCTGTTCCACAACGAGGCGGGCGACCAGTTGCTGAACAACCTGAAGCGGGACTTCCCGAATCAGACCCCGGTGGTCGGGCGCACCCGCTCCGGCTGGGACGCCACCCAGGGCTCGTACTCCGCCACCACACCCGAGGACGGCGGTGTCGCGATCGCGAGCCGGTGGCCGATCAGCCGCAAGGTGCAGTTCGTGTAGAAGGACGCATGTGGCGCGGACTGGTTCTCCAACAAGGGCTTCGCGTATGTGAAGCTCGCCGCGCCCGGCGGTCCGGTGCACGTGATCGGCACGCACATGCAGTCCGAGGACGACGGGTGCAGCTCGGGCCAGCCCGGTCAGGTGCGAGCGAAACAGCGCGCACAGATCAAGGCCTTCCTCGCGGCGGAGCGGATTCCGGCCGATGAGCCGGTGTATGTCGCGGGCGATATGAACGTGATCGAATCCAGCCCCGAATACGGCGCCATGCTGGCCGATCTCGCTGCCGTAGGCCCCCAGCACACCGGTCACGCGTTCTCCTGGGACTGCGCGGACAACTCCGTCTGCCGCGACCAGTACGGCCCCGAATACGCCTCGGAGCACCTCGATTACGTGCTCCCCATCAAGGGCCACCCGGTGCCCGACCGCTATGTCAACGAAACCCGCCGAGCCAAGAGCCCGAGCTGGAGCGTCACCGCCGACGGCACCACCTACACCTACACCGACTACAGCGACCACTACCCGGTCTTCGGCTACACCGGCTGACGTGGCGAAGACAGTCACGGATACGGGGCGGCCGTCGCCCAATTCTCGCCCGCTATGACGACGTGGTCGAGGTAGCGGAGGCCGACTGTGGCGGCGGCCTGGTACAGGAGGGTGCTGGCTCGGCGGTCGTCCGGGCTGGGGGCGGGGTCGCCAGAGGGGTGGTTGTGGACTACGGCGAAGGCTCGGCCGTCGTGGCGCAGGACGGTGTTGAGGATTTCGCGGACGGGGACCGCTACGTGGTCGATGGCGCCCTCGGCGACGAAAACCCGGTGGCGCAGGCGGTTCTGGGTGTCGCAGATCAGGACGAGCAGGCGTTCCACTCGCGCGCCGGCGAACAGCGGGGCGGCGGCGAGTGCGATGTCGTCGGGTGCGGTGAGCCTCGGTACCGGTTCGCTGGTTCGTGAGCGTGTGCCGAGGTGGAACGCCGCGATCACGGCGGCGGCCTTGGCCGGGCCGATCCCGGCCTGCGATGCCAGCTCCTCGGGGCGGGCGGCGGCGAGTTCGGCCAGGCCGCCGTATTCGGCGAGCAGGTGGGCGGCGAGTTCGAGTGCGGACTGCCCGCGCGTGCCCTGACCGAGCAGCAGTGCGAGCAATTCGGCGTCGGTGAGCACGTGTGGGCCGAGCGCGAGCAAACGCTCACGCGGGCGCTGGGCGACGGGCAGATTCGCGATCGGTACCGACACATTCCCCCCTACGTCATCGGTGACGAGACCGATACTCGCAGAGGGCACCGACAGGTTCGGCTACCGCTCAGCCACCGCGGGCGAATCCGTGTCGATATCGTGCGGTTCCGGACTGAACACCGAGTCGGCCATCAGCCGTTCGAGGTTGCGCAGCTGGCGCTCGTGCACGACGATCCGCCGCAATGCCTCGTTGACGGTGGTGTTGCTGTCGGCCGTGCCCATGATCTCGGCGGCGGCGTCCAGCAGTTCTTGATCGAGATCTATCCGCAGGCTTCGCAAGCATCCTCCTCGGGTACAAACGCAATCTTGCGCGATGCGCGGTCGGCGCGTCCGCCGTTTCACCGCGTCGTTACCGAATTCGGGCGGGCGAACTGTGCAGTTTGCGTAGTTGCGCACCGGTGTGTTGTCGCGACGCGCCAGCGGTGCTTGCCTTGAGGCATGTTCACCGAGGCCCAGCTGTATTCGCCGGTGACGCGCGAGCGCGACGGCGACGTCACTGTGCACCTGAGTGACGACCACCCCGGCGTCGACGACGAGCACTACCGCGCCAGGCGCAATGCCATCGCCGCGCTCGCCCTCGACTACCAGCCGGGCAACCACGTCCCGCACATCGACTACACCGACGACGAGCAGCAGGTCTGGCGGATCGCCTCGGCCGAGCTGGCCCGCAAGCACGAGGTGTACGCCTGCCGTGAGGTGCGCGAGGCGGCCGCCCGGCTCGCCCTGCCGCGCGATCACATCCCCCAGCTCGACGAGGTCTCGCGGCTGCTGCATCCACTCACCGGTTTCCGGTACGTGCCCGCCGCCGGGCTGGTTCCGCTGCGTGAGTTCTTCGGTTCGTTCGCGGACCGCACCTTCCACTCCACCCAGTACATCCGCCACCATTCGGCCCCGCTGTACACGCCGGAACCCGACGCGATCCACGAGATCATCGGGCACGCCAATCAGCTGGCGAGTCCGCGCTTCGCGAGTCTGTACGAGACCGTCGGCGCGGCGGTCGGGCGGCTGGAGACCGATGTCGCGCTGAAGTTCCTCGCCGACGTGTTCTGGTTCTCGCTGGAATTCGGCGTGGTTCGCGAAGACGGACAGATCCGTTGTTACGGGGCGGGTTTGCTGTCGTCCTACGGCGAGATCGACGAATTCCGCCAGGCGACGCTGCGCCCGCTCGACGTGGCGCAGATGGGCACCATCAGCTACGACATCACCCACTATCAGCCGGTGCTGTTCTGTGCGGATTCGGTGGATCAGCTCGTGGACGTGCTCGGCGAATTCTTCGCGACCATGGACGACGACACCCCGGCTCGACTCGGCGGGCGTGCCCACCCCGCCGCATAGTCGGCTGTAAACCGTTGGCGCAGAATATACTTGGCAATTCCGCGCGTCTCACATAATGGGACCACGGTGCGCGCGGGCAAAGTCGCGGCGGTAGGTTCGACCCGTTCTTCAAGCTTTGCGAAAGGGTCGGGTAGACCGAATATGACTGTGGACGTGACTGATACGCGCGACGATCAGAATCCCGAGCCGGAGGCCCCGCTGTGGCTGCAGGGCCGCGAGGCGGTGATCGCCGCGGCGACTCCCGACCAGTGGCGCGGCAACGTTCCCGACTACGAACTGAGCCACGAGGTGATCCCCCGCGAGCGCGTCGCCCAGCACGCGCCCGGTTCGCTCGAGGCCATCGTCGAGGACCTGGTGAAGGTCTTCGAGATGGAGGTCTCGCACAAGGCCGACCCCACCACCTGGCTGTCGGTGGTCGCCGAGCAGTACCGCGGCCGGGTCAACGGCGGTGTGTGGCAGGACGCGGAGGAATTCGCGCGGATCGGCAGCTACAACATCCTGATCGGCGACAACCCGTACTACGAGTCGGCGAACGAGACCTTCGAGTCCTCGCACAAGATCTTCCACACGGCCTTCCCCGGCGGCTTCTTCTGGGAGGTGCTCGAGGTGCTGTCGGGCCCGCCGACGGTGAGCTTCCGCTGGCGGCACTGGGGCAAGTACGACGGCGAGTACAAGGGCCACCAGCCCACCGGTGAGCAGATCGAGATGTACGGCGTGACCATCGCCCGCGTCACCGAGGACCTGCGCATCGTCGAGCTCGAGCACTTCTACGACAACAACCAGCTGCTCGGCCCGCTGGCGCACGGCTGCCCCGTGCAGCACGGCAAGGCCGACTAGGAGGTCGTCGGTCTGTCGTCGTCGAACGGCAGGCCCGCCTCGAGCAGGTCGAGGGCGTGGCCGACCTTGGTGGCGTCGACCGGTCCGGTGGTGACGATGCCGAGCATCGCACCGACCATCGCCCCGGCCGCCACCCGCACCTCGAAGTCGTCGACGGGGCGGCCGGTGTAATCGGCGAGCAACTGGGCGGCCAGGTCGATGCTTCGCTGGAATTCCAGGCCGATCGCCGAGCGCAGTTCCGGCAGGTGGTAGAGCAGCTTCTGCCGTTCCTGTTCGAAGGCGGCATCCTCGGCCGACATCGAGGCGTACACCGCCTCGGTGGCCCGGCGGACCGCGGTGAGCGGGTTCTGACCCCGCGGTTGCGCCGCCAGCGCCTCGATCATCAGCGCATCCTGGTCGTCGGCCATGACGAGCTGTTCCTTGGTCGGGAAGTAGCGGAAGAAGGTGCTCGGGGAGACCTCGGCGGCCGCGGCGATCTGTTCGACGGTCGTCTCGGTGTAGCCCTGCTCCCGGAACAGGCGGAACGCCTCGAGCCGGATGGTTCGACGGGTCCGCTCCTTCTTCCGCGCGCGCAACGACGTCTCAACCGACATGCAGCGATTCTGCCGCATCGTCGGCTGTCACGGCGTGGCGCCGCCCGAAGGCCAGCGCGACCAGGACAGCCGCGAGCAGACATCCCACCGCGCACACACCGAGCATGGTGTCCATACCGAGCACGAAAGCGTGCCGCACCTCGTGCAACGCGACGGGGTCGTGTGCGGTCGCGGTGACTCCCGCATTGACTCCGTCGGAGATCGGCGGCCGGTTCAGTTCGCCGAGATCGGCGCGGTAGACGGTGGCGAGTACGGTGCCGAGCACGGCGACACCGATGGTGCCGCCGGCCTGCCGAAGTGCTTGCAGCAGAGCCGAACCCGAGCCGGATCGCGCGGTGTCGAGCTCGCTCATCGCCAATCCCATGGCCGCGGGCATCACCATTCCCATGCCCGCGCCGAGGATCGTCGTCCACGTGGCGGTGAGTCCGTAACCGCTGTCGACGCGAGTGAGCGCGCCGAGGCCGATGCCGGCCGCGAGCACAAGGAATCCGGCGATGAGCACCGCCCGGATACCCCAGCGGGGCAGCAGCAGATCCACCAGCCTGCTGCCGATCACCAGCCCGCCGATCATCGGCAGCAAACGCAGTCCGCTGCCGAGCGCGTCGACGCCGAGGACGGCCTGGAAGTATTGCGGCACGGTGAAGAACATGCCGAACATGGCGAAGCTGACCATCAGCGAAATAGCTGTGCCCCAGCGGAATCCGGGCGAGGCGAACAGCGCCGTATCGATCAGCGGATGCGCGGCCCTTCGCTGCCACCATCCGAACGCGGCGAGCGCACCGAGACCGGCGACGATCATCGCCCAGGCCGCCGCTTCACCCCATCCGTATTCGCCGATCCGGATGAAACCGTAGGTGAGCCCGAGCATTCCGGCCGCCGCCAGCACGGCACCGGGCAGGTCGATGCGAAAGGCCTTGTCGCCGCGTGATTCCGGTACGAGAAAGAGGACGGCGAGCGTGCCGAGGATCACCAGCGGCACATTGATGAGGAAGACCGAACCCCACCAGAAGTTGCGCAGCAGCCAGCCACCGACGACGGGTCCGAGCGGCAACCCGAGGGCGGTCGAGGTGACCCACACCGTGAGCGCGCGCTGGCGTTGCCCCTGGTCGGTGAACAGCACCGGGATCACCGCCATCGACAGCGGCATCATCGCGGCCGCGGCGATACCGAGCACCACGCGCGCGGCGATGAGCTGCCCGGCGGTGGTCGCGAAGGCACAGCCCAGCGAGGCGAGGCCGAACAGCACGAGCGCGCACAGCAGGACCTTCTTGCGCCCGTAGCGGTCGCCCAGCGCACCCGCGGGCAGCATCAGCGCGGCGAGGGCGAGCGTGTAGGCGCTGCTGAACCATTGCAGCGCAGCGGTATTCGCGTCGAGGTCGACGGCGAGGGTGGGAATGGCCACCGTGAGCACGGTGACGTCGAGCCCGATCGTGAGCATCGCCACGGCGAGCGCTCCGAGCGCCAGCCAGCGACGGGTGTCGTCGGTTCGCATATCTCCTCCAAAATGATAGCTACTGTCATTTGTTAGTAACTCTCATTTAGTGGTGGGTGTCAATAGGTGGACGGACTCGACGGGAAGTCGGCGTGCCGGCTCGCTAGGCTCTGCGCTGATGAAGATCCGCGAACACGGCGTGCGCGCCGCCAGCTTCCTCGGCGCCGCCGCCACCGCGGCCGCTCTCACGCTCGGCCCCGCACAGGCCCAGCCCAGCCCCACCGGCTCGACCACCACCACCCCGTTCACCACGCCCAACACCGACAGCTGCCCGCAGAAGACCAGGCCACCGGCCCCGATCGACTCCTCGGAGGTCCCGGCGCCGGGCGAATCGGCGCCGGCCGAGCTGCCGGTGCCCGGCACACCGATCGGCGGGGAGCGGCTCGGCGCGTGCGGTGTCGTGCTGCCCGACGGCGCCCCAGCGCTGCCCGCCGACATCTCGGCGACCGCGTGGATGGTGTCCGACCTCGACACCGGACGGGTGCTGGCGGCCAAGGACCCGCACGGCCGCTATCGACCCGCCAGCACCATCAAGGTGGCACTGGCCGTCGTCGCCCTGCGCACCCTCGATCTGGACAAGGTGGTGGTCGGCACCCAGGCCGACGCCGATGTCGACGGCACACGTGTCGGCATCGGGCCCGGCGGCCGCTACACCAACCGTCAGCTCATGCAGGCCCTCATCATGTGCTCGGGCAACGACGCCGCGCACGCCATCGCCACCCAGCTCGGTGGCGACAAAGCAGCCGTGGCGAAGATGAACGACCTCGCGAAGTCGTTGCGCGCCATGGACACTCGCGCCGCCACCCCGTCGGGTCTCGACGGCCCGGGGATGAGCACCTCCGCCTACGACCTGTCGGTGCTGTTCCGGGAGGCGATGTCGATCCCCCTGTTCGCCGAGTTCATCCACACCGAACAGGTCGACTTCCCCGGCTACCCCGCCGACCCGAAGACCCCGGGCGACGAGGACCACCCCGGCTTCCCCATCGGCAACGACAACCAGCTGCTCTACAACTACCCCGGTGCCATCGGCGGCAAGACCGGCTTCACCGACGACGCCCGCCAGACCTTCGTGGCGGCCGCCGAACGCGACGGCCACCGCCTCGTGGTCACCCTCCTGCAGGCCGACGTGCGGCCCATCCGCCCCTGGGAGCAGGCCGCACGCCTGCTCGACTACGGCTTCGCCCTCGACTCCGACGCGCGCATCGGCAAGCTGCCCGAAGTGGGCGACGACATGATCCAGCCGAGCGTCCCGCTCGCCTCACCCCCGCCGCGCGCCGACGGCAGCCGACCGGAGGTCTCGCGGTCCGCCCACGAAGGGGCGCGCATCGCCGCGCTCGTCGCGGGCCCGGTCCTGATCCTCACCCTGCTGCTCCTGGCCCGCCGCGCCTGGCGCAGTCGCTGAGCTACCGGCGGCGCCCGAACACGACGAGGGCCAGGGCTGCGAGCGCGCCCGCGCCGAATGCGGCCGCACCCGCACCGGTCGACAGGTTCTTGTCGACCACACGCGGCTGGATGACGACCGGGGCGGGCGGGGCGATCTCGGTGTGGTCGTTGTCCGACGAGGTCGCGGCCCACGCGGTGGCGAACAGCAGGATGCGGAAGGTGATGTAGCTGAAGACCATCAGACCGATGATCGAACCGAAGGTGGCGCCCGCCGGGCTCGACAACACCATCCGCAGATAGATGGCACCGACGAACTTGAAGATCTCGAATGCCACCGCGGCGATGGCGGCCGCCTTCGCCGCACTGCGCAGCGACACCGGTTCGCGCGGTAGCCGGGCGATCACCCAGGCGAACACCGCCCAGGAGGCGAGCATCCCCAGCGCGATGGACACCAACGACAACACCACCGACGCGCCGGGGACACCGTCGAGACCAATGCTTTTCAGCAGCTTGGCGGCGAGTCCACTGTTGGCGACCGTCGACAGACCGAGCGACACGACCAGGGCCAGGAACAAGCCGAACAGCGCCCCCAGATCGGACAGCTTCTCCCGCCACCACGGTTTGTCAGGGGTCTGGGTCTCCCACTGCTCGGTGAGCGCCGCACGCAGGTTCGCGATCCAGCCGAGACCGGTGTAGAGGCCGGTCAGCAGACCGAGCAGACCGACGGTGCCGCGCGAATCGACCGCCTGTTTGATGAGGTCGTTGATCTGCTCACCGAAGGCACCGGGAACCTTCTCGATCACCTTGCCCTGCAGTTCGTTCAGCAGGTCAGGTTGGCCGGCCAGGATGAAACCCGCGATCGAGAACGCCACCATCAACAGCGGAAACAGCGAAAGCACAGTGAAATACGTGATGCCCGCGGCGAAGTAGTCACCGCGCTGACGCTGGAACCGCCCACCGGCCCGGACCAGATGATCCAGCCAAGGCCTGCTCTTGACCTGCTTCTCGACAGTGGCCGAGATGTTGTCGATCAACTGCATGACACGCGCCCCTCTTCAGCCGAAACCTCAGGTGCGCACCGGGTCAGCGAGCGAGGAAGCCGACCCGGTCGTACACCTGGGCAAGTGTGTTGCCTGCGATCTCACGCGCCCGCTCGGCCCCGGAAGCCAGGATCCGGTCCAGCTCTGCCTGATCCGACAGATAGTCCTTCACCTTCTTCTGCACGGGCGTCACGAATTCGACCAGCGCGTCGGCCACTTCGGCCTTGAGCTCACCGTAGCCTTTACCCGCGAAATTCTGTTCCAAGCTGACGATCGGGGTTTCGGTGAGCGAGCTGAGGATCACCAGCAGATTGCTCACGCCCGGCTTGGTGTCGGGGTCGTAGACGATCTCGCGGCCGGTGTCGGTGACGGCCGAGCGCACCTTCTTCGCGGTGACCTTCGGATCGTCGAGCAGATTGACGAGCCCGGCGTCGCTGGCCGCGGACTTGCTCATCTTCGCGGTCGGATCCTGCAGGTCGTAGATCTTGGCGGTGCCCTTCACGATGTGCGGCTCGGGCACGACGAAGGTCTTCTTGAAGCGAGTGTTGAAGCGCTGGGCCAGGTTTCGGGTGAGCTCGAGGTGCTGGCGCTGATCCTCGCCGACGGGCACCTGATGCGGGCGGTAGAGCAGGATGTCGGCGGCCATCAGCACCGGGTAGGTGAACAGGCCGACGGTCGCGTTCTCGGCGCCCTGCTTGGCGGACTTGTCCTTGAACTGCGTCATCCGGCCCGCCTCGCCGAAACCGGTGATGCAGCTGAGCACCCACGACAGCTCGGCGTGCTCGGGCACCTGGCTCTGCACGAACAGGGTCGACTTCTCGGGGTCGATGCCGAGGGCGAGCAGCTGGGCGACAGCGGCTTTGGTCCGCGCGCGCAGCGCCTTCGGATCCTGGCTCACGGTGATGGCGTGCAGGTCGGGGATGAAGTACAGCGCGTCGTAGTCGTCCTGCATCGTCACCCAGTACTGCAGCGCACCCAGGTAGTTGCCGAGGTGGAAGGAGTCGCTGGTGGGCTGGATGCCCGACAGCACCCGCTGCTTACGTTCGGCCGTCGCGGCCGGGGCAGGACTGGACATGCCCCCAATCTTTCCACGGCCCTCAAGCGGAATTTCGCTGCACCCAGTTGCGCGGATCGACACCCGGCATGCTCGGCTTCCCCTTGCGGATCATGTGCTGTTCGCGGCGGGCGAGCAGCTGATAGGACGGGGTGCTCCGCCCGGCGAGCGCACCGGCGAGCACGCGGGGCGCCAGCGGCGGCGCGACGTGCGCGGTGCGGATGCTGCGGCACAGGGCGCGGTGGGCGAGTTCGTCGGCGAGGTCCCACTCGATGCCGTACATCCGCCGGATACGCGGCGGCAAACTGCCCTGGACCAGCAGATACAGTGCGCTGCCGACCTGTTCGACGGGTGGGCGCAAGCGGTAGGCCTTGCGATGGCCGGCCAGGTAGGAGCCGACCAGCTCGGCTTCGTCGGTGAGGAACGGTTCGGTCGAGTCGAGGTAGTCGTCGAAGTAGCGGCGGAAGGCCGGGTAGTCGGTGGGGGCCGCCTCGCGTGGCATGCCGAACAGTTCGCCCCAGCGCACGTAGTCCTGGTAGAGGTCCTCGCGTTCGGTCGGGGTGAGTTCGCGGACCAGCCGGTCGTACATCACCTCGGCGGAATCGAAGGTGAAGGCCATGGTCATGAACATCAAGTGCGGGTCGAGGGCCGCGTAGGTGGTGCCCGCCCGGTGGTGTGGGCCCGCATCCTCGGGCAGCGCGCCGACCACCCGCTCGTGCTTGCGCCGGGTGAAGGCGAGCGCCCGGTCGGCCTCGGCCTTGCTGCCGAGGAAGACCGATTCGAACAGGGCGCCGGTGACCGCCAGGCGGGTGTAGGGCGTCGCCCGGTGGGCGGTGTGTTCGCTGGTCCCGACGAACAGCAGCGGATGCACCGCACCGATGACCAGGGCGCGCAGGCCGTAGGTGACGCCGACCGCGCGCTTGCTCATCACCCTGCGAATCATCGAATCGTCGGCGAAATATCCGGGTTCGCCCTGCCGTGCGGCCATGTCGCGCCTCCTCGTCGAGTGCATCTGGCAATAGAATCCCCCAGAATTGATAATCTGGCAAGAGTCTCTACCAAAACACCCGCGAACGGACGGTGGCAGCACAATGGAGCCCGTGGCTGCACAACGGACATACGGGGGCGTCTCCGCCGAACAACGCCAGGCGCAGCGCCGCACAGCGCTGCTGGACGCGGCGCTCGACATCCTGGCCGAGGACGGGCAGGCCAAGCTCACCGTCGCCGGGCTGTGCGCCCGCGCAGGCCTCAACGAGCGCTACTACTACGAGAATTTCGAACGACGCGAGAGCGTGCTCGAAGCACTGCTCGATCGCATCGCCGAAGAACTGGCCGCCGCCATCATGGCAGCCCTGGCCGGTGCGCCGCCCGACAGCCGCGCCCAGGCGCACGCGGCGATCGAGGCGGGCGTGGCGGTCCTGCTCGACGACCCACGCAAGGCCCGCGCCGCACTCATCGCAGGCATGGCCACGCCCGAGCTCCGGGCGCGCACCGCGCGAACGGTTCGCGCGTTCGCCCGGCTCGTCGCCGCCGAGGGCACCGGCTTCTACGGCGGCGACGTGCCGCAGAACCTGGTCGATTTCCGCGCGATCTACCTGGTCGGCGGCCTGACCCAAACCCTGACGACATGGTTGGCGGGCGATCTCGACCTGACCCGCGCGGAACTGATCGACCAGATCACCGATGTCTTCGTCCTACTCGGCGACGACCTGGCCGGGCGCTATCGCTAGAACCCGCTGGATTCCCACGCCGCGCTTCATTCCCAAGCGCAGTTCGGGCCGAAGCTGTAGCACGGCTCCGACGATCCGTTGGCCAACCAGCCGATCGCATAGCCCAACACCGAGTTGATGTCCTGATTCAGCAGCCCCGACCCGCTGTCGGCGACCGGTTGCGCGATGGCCTGCTGCGCGCTTGCGGGCCCGGTCGGCACGCACGTGTCGAGCATGATGCCGTCGCACGGCTGCGAGGACCCGAGTCCGAGCGCCTGAAGCAGGGCGGCACCGGGGAAATCCTCGGTGGAACCGACCGCGGGGCCCGCTACCGGCGCCACCGCCGCCCCGGCCGCCGCGATTCCGGGGCCCGCCGCCATGATCGCGGCGAAAACGCCGACACCCGCCAGTACTCGCTTCATCGTGTTCTCCTCACCGGCGGCCTCGAATCGGCCGCACCGGCGCAAACGCTAGGCGGGCCGATCAGCAGGCGGGAGACGCCAATTCCCTCGGCATCACTCGACGAGCGCTACCGCACCGAAGGTAACCGGGTCGCCTTGCAGGACAACCCGGAACACCACGTCGCGGCGCGACCAGTAGGCGGCGCAGTCGCGCACGGCCGCCTCGAACCAGGCGCGTTCGGTTGGCTCGTCGGCGAGCAGGTCGTCGGCGGTGTGGCGCGGCGCAAGCCTCCGCGTGGAGCCACTCCATCGAAGGGGTACCAGCAGGCGAGGCGGCAAGCTGCACGACTGCACAAGAAGGCAGCACGACAGAACACGCACGCAGCACGGGTGTGGGCACGTCGTATCGTCGCCGATCATCGAACTATCGCGGTCGAGGACTTCAAACCAAGGTTCCTCGCCCGGACCACAATGGCGCGTAAGGCAGCTGATGCCGCAATCGGTGCGGCAAAAAGGGAACTGATCGAGTGTGGCATGCGGGCCGGCCGGAAGGTGGTGTTGGTCGCGCCCGCCTACAGCTCATGACGTGCTCCGAGTGCCTCGCGATAGCCAAGCAGCGGCTCGAGCTCGCAGAACGAACCTTCCGGTGCGCAAGCTGTGGCTATACCGCAGACCGTGACCGCAACGCTGCCAGGGTAATCCTGGCCACGGTAGAGCTCGACCGTGCTGATGCTGACGACGTAAGACGTTTCCCGGCTCCTCCCGAGGGTGCGGGTGACGCAGTCCGAGTCAGAAATCCTCGGCTTCAACCGCGGGGAAGAGTTAACGGTATTGCACAGTAACCGGCGCATGGTCGGACCAGCGCTGGTCGTAGGCGGCGGCGCGTTCGACGACGGCCTGCTTGGCGCGGCCGGTGAGTTCACCTCGGGCGAGCTGGTAATCGATGCGCCACCCGGAGTCGTTGTCGAAGGCGCGGCCTCGGTAGGACCACCAGCTGTACGGGCCCGCGACATCGGGGTGCAGGGCGCGGACCACGTCGACGTAGCCCGCGGCGAGCAGTTCGGCGATCCAGGCGCGTTCCTCGGGCAGGAAGCCCGCCGACTTCTGGTTGCCCTTCCAGTTCTTGAGGTCCACCTCGGCGGGGGCGATGTTCCAGTCGCCGCTCACCACGAACTCACCGGTCCGGGCCTTCAGGTAGGCGCCGAGTTCGGCCATGAAGCGGTACTTCTCGTCCTGCTTGGGTGTGTTCTCCTCGCCCGAATGGACGTACACACTCGCCACGGTGAGCTCGCCGAAGTCGGCCTCGAGGTAGCGGCCCGACGCGGCGAACTCGGTGCTGCCGAAACCGATCCGCACCGCGTCGGGCGCACGCCGCGACAGGATGCCGACACCGGCGCGGCCCTTCGACTCCGGTTCGGCATGGGTGAGCACCCACCCGGCCGCGAGCGCGGGAGCCAGCGCGGCGGCGGTTTGCGCGTCGGTGGCCCTGGTCTCCTGCAGGCAGACGATGTCGGCTTCGGTGGCGTCGAGCCAGGCGAGCATGCCTTTGGTCGCCGCCGCGCGGACGCCGTTGACGTTCACGGTCGAGAGAATGATTGCCACGCGTAGGACGGTACATCGGCGGGTATTCCCGAACGTGTAGGGGAACAACCCGGCGGCGCGAACGTTGTGATCGCCGGCACGGCAACAGCCCGCGCTCGGCGGTTCCCCCGCGCTAACCTCGGGTAACAGGACACTGTCGTCCAGGAAGGGGTGATGACGATGACGTCACGCACCGCCAAGTCCCCCGCCCGCCCGGAGCCGGTCGCGGCCCTGCATCTCGGGTCCGGCGACCCGGTGCTGCTGTTGCACGGATTCATGTTGTCGCCACACTGCTGGGAGCAGGTCGCCCACCGCATGGCCGCCCACTGCGAGGTGTACGCGCCCGCGTTCGCCGGGCACTGGGGTGGACCGAAAGTCGAGGGCTGGACGCTCGACGTGTACGCCCTGGCCGACCAGATCGAGGACCAGCTCGACGAATTGGGCTGGCGCACCTGCCATATCGCGGGAAATTCGCTCGGCGGCTGGGTGGGTCTCGAGCTCGCGCGCCGCGGCCGGGCTCGCACCCTCACCACCATCGCGGCGGCGGGCGGTTGGGCCTCGCCCTCGATCACCCAGATCAGGATCGGCGTCAAGTTCGCGTCGCTGCTGCCGTTCATCGCGGTCGGCAGGCGTCTCGGTGACGTCGCGCTCAACAACCGGCTGGTGCAGCACGCCACGGCGCTGCTGCTGACCAAACGCACCGGCGCTGTGCCACGCCACGAACTGGTCACCACGCTCATCGCCGCACTGCACTGCGACGTGATCGTGCCGCTGATCCTCGGCAGCCTGCGCGCGCCCGGCATGGACGACCTCGCCGAACTGGAAACACCCATCCGCATGCTGCTCGCCGAGTACGACCGGATCATCCCCAACAGCGTCTACGCCACCCACTACCTGCGCGAACTGCCCGCGTCGGCGGATCGCATCCTGGTGCACGGGGTGGGGCACGTGCCGATGCTCGAGGCCCCCGACCGGATCGCGACGCTCATCGCCGAGCACATCTACGCCAGCCGGGGGCACTTGCGCGCGGTGTGATCAGCGCGCGAGCAGGCCCTTGGCGATGTGGGTCACCTGGATCTCGTTGCTGCCCGCGTAGATCATCAGCGACTTGGCGTCGCGGGCGAGTTGTTCGACGCGGTACTCGCTCATGTACCCGTTGCCGCCGAACAGCTGCACGGCCTCCATCGCCACCTCGGTGGCGGCCTCGGAGCAGTACAGCTTCATCGCCGAGGCCTCGGCCAGGCTCGGCGGCTTACCGGCCTTGCTGCGTTCGAGCACGCTGAACACCATGTTCCGCACATTGATCCGTGCGACTTCCATCTTGGCCAGCTTGAGCTGGATCAACTGGAAGCGCCCGATCTCCTGACCCCACAGGGTGCGGTTGCGCGCGTAATCCACACAGAGCCGGTGGCATTCCTCGATCACACCGAGCGCCATGAAACCGACGCCGATCCGTTCGGCGGTGAAACTGGCTCTGGCGCTTTCCCTTCCGTCGCCACCGCGATGATCTTCGGTCTCGCCGAGCAGGCGGTCCTTACCGAGTCGGACGTTGTCGAAGAACAGCTCGCCGGTGGGTGAGGAGTGCAGGCCCATCTTCTTGAACGGTTTGCCCTGGGTGAGGCCCTCCATGCCCTTGTCGAGCACGAAGGTGAGCACCTTGCGATCACGCTTGTCGGCGCCGTCGCCCTCGTCGAGCTTGGCGTAGACGATGATCACGTCGGCGCACGGGCCGTTGGTGATGAAGGTCTTCTGGCCGTTGAGGATGTAGTCCTCGCCGTCGCGTTCGACGCGAGTCTTCATGCCGCCGAACGCGTCCGAGCCGGAGTCGGGTTCGGTGATCGCCCAGGAGGCCACCTTGCGCAGGGTGACGATGTCGGCGAGCCAGCGCTGCTTCTGCGCGAGCGTGCCGCGCGACATGATGGTGGTGGCGCCCAGACCGATGCTCACCCCGAGCGCGGACACCAAACCCATACACACGCCGGACAATTCGCTGATGAGCACGGCCATCATCGACTGCTGATCGCCGAACGGGCCGCGCTTGCTCCCGCCGGCCTCCCCGCTTTCCTCTTTGGCGAGCATCTTGGTGACCATGTCCTCGGCCATGGTGTCGATGCCGAACTGGCTGAACAGCTTTCGCAGAATCGGGTACGGCAGCATCTCGCCGCTGTCCAGGGCGTCGAGGTGCGGGCGGACCTCCTTGTCGATGAAGGTCCGCACGGCATCGCGGATCATCAGATCGGTTTCGGACCACTCGAACACTGTTCGCTCCTGACGTTCGTCCTCTGCGAAACATACATCCGTGCTTGTTTCGGTGTGGACGGTTTCGGTGACCCCGGTCACCCTCGCGGTACGTAACAGCGGCGTAACGAATCGGAAAATACCCGTCTACATCCGTGCACGACCGTCGGTGAGTCGCCGAATTCGAGCGGCAGCGGATGAAGGAGAGAGGTAAATGGCCGGAGCAGATACCGCCGCCAAAGAAACACTCGAGGACTACACGCTGCGCTTCGCCCCCCGGAGCTACCGAAAATGGAGCCCGGCGGTCGTCGGTATCTCCGCACTCGGCGGCATCGCGTATCTGGCCGATTTCGCGATCGGCGCCAATATCGGCATCGCGCACGGCACCGGAAACGCCCTGATCGGCATCGGTATCTTCGCCGTCGTGGTGATGCTCACCGGCTTTCCGCTCGCTTATTACGCGGCGCGCTACAACATCGATCTCGACCTGATCACGCGCGGTAGCGGATTCGGTTACTACGGTTCGGTGATCACCAATATCGTGTTCGCCTCGTTCACCTTCATCTTCTTCGCGCTCGAAGGTTCGATCATGGCCCAGGGCCTGTTATTGGGCCTCGGAATTCCCCTGTGGATGGGCTATCTACTCTCCACGATCATCATCTTCCCGCTGGTCATCTACGGGATGAACACCCTGGCCAAACTGCAGGTGTGGACCACTCCCCTGTGGCTGCTACTGATGGTGGCGCCGTTCGGGTTCCTGCTGCTCAACCACCCCGAATCGGTCGGTTCGTTCTTCGCCTACGGCGGTAAGGACGGCCAGGGTGTGAGCGTGTCCGGTGCGCTGCTGGCCGCCGGTGTGTGCCTGTCGCTGATCGCCCAGATCGCCGAGCAGATCGACTACCTGCGCTTCATGCCGCCGCGCACCCCGGAGAACCGGGCCAAGTGGTGGGGCTGGATGCTGCTGGCCGGGCCCGGCTGGGTGCTGTTCGGTGCGGCCAAGCAGGTGGTGGGCCTGTTCCTCGCGGTGTACCTGATCGCGAATCTGCCTGCGGCCCAGTCGATCGCGAACCAGCCGGTGCACCAGTTCCTGGAGATCTACCGCGACATGGTTCCCGGCTGGCTCGCGGTGACGCTCGCGGTGGTGCTCGTGGTCATCAGTCAGGTGAAGATCAATGTCACCAACGCCTACTCCGGCTCGCTGGCCTGGACCAACTCCTACACCCGCGTCACCAAGACCTACCCCGGTCGCCTGGTGTTCCTCGTGGTGAACCTGGTCGTCGCGCTGATCCTGATGGAAGCCGACATGTTCGACTTCCTCAACGGCATCCTCGGCTTCTACGCCAACTGCGGCATCGCCTGGATCGTCACCGTCGCCACCGACATCGCGGTCAACAAGTACCTGCTGAAGATCTCGCCGAAGGTGCCGGAGTTCCGGCGCGGCATGCTCTACGACTTCAACCCCGTGGGCCTGGTCGGTTTCGGGTTGTCGGCGGTGCTGTCGATCATGACCTTCTTCGGCCTGTTCGGTGAGCTGCTGAAGCCGTACTCTCCGCTGGTCGCGGTGCTGGTGTCGTTCATCGCCACCCCGGTCACCGCGCTGGCGACCAAGGGCAAGTACTACCTGCGCCGCTCCGACGACGGCATCAAGACCCCCATGTTCGACGAACACGGCAACCCCTCGGGCGAACTACTCCCCTGCCACGTCACCGGCCTGGAGTTCGAGCGCCCCGACATGATCGCCTCCGCCGTCCCCGGCCCCGAGGGAGAGATCCAGTACATCTCCTCGCTGGCCTTGTCCACCGACAAGCACGGCGTGCACCTGCTGCCGCGTCAGCACTGATTTCAACGCCGAAGGCCGTGTGGGTGAACACCTTTCGCCCACACGGCTTTCGTGGTTCTCACAGGAGTCTGCGCACGACCGACGACGGCAGGATGCGCAGGGCGTAACCGAGGGGCAGCCACGGCCAACTGGGGACATACGCATTGGCGCGACGCTTCTCGATGGCGGCGACCATGGCGCGCACGCCGGTTTCGGTGTCCACCATGAACTTCGGCTCGTGTTTGATGCGGTCGTTCATCTCCGAGCGGATGTAACCCGGGTAGACCACCGATACATCCACGCCCGGAACGGCTTCGGCGCGCAAGCCCTCGGCCAAGGCGGCGACGCCGGCCTTGGTGGCGGCATAGGTGGTGAGGGTCTTGGGCATGCCACGCAGGCCCGAGATCGAGGAGATCATGACCAGGTGACCGCGTCCTTGCGCGCGGAAGATCTTCATCGCGGCCTCGGTCTGGGCCAGTGCGGCAAGGAAATTCACCACCGCTGTCTCGCGGTTGGCCGCGTGCTTGCCGGTGCCCAACGGTGCGCCTTTGCCGAGACCCGCATTCACGATCACCCGATCGATCACGCCGAACTCCTCGGCGAATTCGTCGAAGACGGTGAACACGGCGGAGTCGTCGGTGACGTCGAGCTGTTTCACCGAAACCACCCGGTCAGGGTGTTTCTCGAGGACCTCCGCACGCAGCTCCTCGAGGCGCTCGGTGCGGCGGGCGCACAGGCCGAGGTCGTACCCGAGCGCCGCGAACTGCCTTGCCATCTCCGCGCCGAGGCCCGAGCTGGCGCCGGTGATGAGGACGGTGCCGCGGCTCATGACGGCGCCCCGGTCGAATGTCGCGGTGCTTCGTAGTGCGATTCCATCCACCCACGCTAGCCAGTGTGGGGGCGCGACGCCGACCGGATGGCCACATCGATCCGGTCGGCGGAGGGTCTCAGCCCTTGTTGTACTTGCTGAAGTCGCCGCGCCAGATCAGGTCCTCGGAGGTGACGACGGCCGGCTTCAGCTTGTCGACCGGGACGGCGTAGGCGATCTTGATGGTCTGCTTGGAGCCCGGGGGCAGCTTGCCCTCCAGCCCGTACTGGTACTTCTTGTCCAGCGACATGACGGATTCGGCGGCGGTGCCGTCGTCGCCGTACACCAGGCTCGGGTGCGACCAGTGGTCGAGAGTGGTCTTTCCCGTGTTGTTGAGCTGGAAGGTGAACACCGAAACGGTGCCCTGACGCTCCACCTCGTCGGCCTCCACCTTCAGGATCGACAGCTCGACACCCGATTCGAGCTTGCCGATGTCACCCGGGTTCAGCACGCCGTCGGCATTGGGCGTCGCGGGCGCCTGGGCGGTAGTCGTGGCGGACGTCGACGGGGCGGGCTTGCCACTCGGCAGCTCTTCCTGGCATCCGGCCAGCAGCATTCCCGTAGCCACGATGGTGGCGCACAGCGCAATTCGGTTTCGCACGGACAACCCCTCCTGTTGAAAGACGCGCGGGGTCTCCATGAGATCTTCCCCCCGAGCACAGCGAGTGGATCATATACAGCTCGAACCGTCCCCTCGCCTGCCCGGCACCCAACGACCTGTCCCACCTGCGATTTTCGCGCCGGAGTTGCCGTCACCGACCTCCGATTACGAGCCCACAAAATAGACTGCTCGTTCCGCGGCCCACCCCGGGCGGAGCAACCTCGGCAGCGCCATCCTCGATGACTTCGCCGACCCCTTACGCCAGCTCCAGTGCGGCTCCGCCGCCGTCTGCCCCGCCTGAATTCGCACCTGCCCGGGCGGGCTGGACTCCGCCCGGGCAGATCCGGGATTCAGCCGAAGAGTTCGTCTGCGCTGGTTGCTGTGACGGCCTGCAACAGCCAGGCTTCCAGCTGATCGAGATCGGTGCATGCGGCAAGCAGCTCGCGCTGCTGCGCCGACAACTCCAGCCGCCGCGCGGTAAGCACCGTCAGCACGTTCTGCGCAGCTTGGATAATCCGCCCTTGCGCACGTCCCTCAGCCCGGTACTCATCGGCTTCTTCGAACGGGCACACCTCAGCTGAAAAGTTCATCGGTGCGCGTTGCGGTGGCAGCCTCGGTCAACCAAGCGTCGAGCTGTTCCAAATCCGTGCACGCGGCGAGCTGGGCGCGTTGCGCCGCTGAAAGCTCGAGTCCTCGGGCAGTCAGCACGGTGAGCACAGCGTGCGCACGTTCGCTTGCCACGTACTTGGTGGCGATGCGGCCGCGGTACTCGGGAGTGCTTTTCATGAGGTCCTCCAGGCGTCGGCTTGCCGCGAGGGTCAACGCGTCGTCGACCAGATCAAGATACATTTTCGCATGTTCGTCGTCGGTTTTCATCAGGCCGGCGAGGAAGGCGGCGAGGACCTCCTCCATATGCGGCCCCGCACCGTGGGCGATAGCCGACAATGTCGCGCGCTCGGGACGGCGTCGGGCTTGCCCACTTCGCCACCTTCCTGTTCGGCGTCACCACCAGCAGCACCACGGGGCAGCACAATCTGGACCGCAATGTGGTCAGGTAGACCGGCCACTTCCAGCGCCGAACATCGTCGGCCGCCAATTGGACCTCGACACAGACCCCGAGCACCGGCAGATCGCGATCGTTGTGCGTACTGAGTGCGAGGTCCCCACGGAACTCCTTCGGCCCGATATCGGTGAAGTCGCACGACTCTGCCCGCATTCGGGACAAGCCGGGTAGCGGGATGCCGAACTCCTCTGCCAGCAACGTCGGCGCCAGCAGAGCGTCGGTGCGGAACAGATCAAGCAAACCCTCGTGGAGGTAGCTCGGCATGCGGAGCACCGTATGCCGCAAGGTATTCCCGCGGAATCGGTTACGGCGTGTTGGGGGTGGAGCGGCGTGCCAGGAGGACGGTGACCGTGAAGAGGGCGACGCCTGCGACGGCGAGGACGGCGCCGACCAGGGCGGGGGCGGTGTAGCCGAGGCCTGCGGCGATGACGAGGCCGCCGAGCCAGGCGCCTGCGGCGTTGGCGATGTTGAGGGCCGCGTGGTTGAGGGCGGCGGCGAGGGTTTGGGCGTCGGCGGCGACGTCCATGAGGCGGGTTTGCAGGCCGGGGGCCAGGGCCGCGCCGGAGGCGCCGACGAGGAAGGCGCCGATGGCGGCGGTGATCGGGTTGTGGGCGGCGAGGACGAAGCCGGCCAGGATCACCACCATCGCGATCATCGCCGCGAAGATCGAGCGGTCGACGCCGCGGTCGGCGAGGATGCCGCCGATGACATTGCCGGCGATCATGCCGAGGCCGAACAGCGCGAGCACGATCGGCACGGCACCGATCGGCATGCCGGCGACATCGGTCATGGTGGTGGCGATGTAGGTGTACACGGCGAACATGCCGCCGAAGCCGATCGCGCCGACGGCCAGGGTGAGCAGCACCTGCGGGCGGCGCAGGGCACCGAGTTCGGTCATCGGGTTGGTGATCTTCATGTCGCTCAGGGCGGGCAGGTAGCGCCACAGCGCGGCCACGGTCGCAATGCCGATGAAGGCGACGACGACGTAGGCGTCGCGCCAGCCGAAGTGCTGTCCGAGCCAGGTCGCACCGGGGACACCGACCACATTCGCCACGCTGAGCCCGAGCATCACCGCCGCCACCGCTTTGGCCCGCTGCCCGACAGGCGCGAGCGTCGCGGCGGCGAGGGAGGCCACACCGAAGTACGCACCGTGCGGCAGACCGGACACGAACCGGGCCACCACCAGCGTCCCGAAGGTCGGCGCGAGCACCGTCGCCGCGTTGCCGAGGGTGAACGCGGCCATCAGCACGATGAGCAGTTTCTTGCGCGGCACCCGCGCGCACAGCGCCGCGATCAACGGCGCGCCCACCACGACGCCGAGCGCATACGCCGACACCGCGTGCCCGGCCGACGGCTCGGAGATGCCGAAGGCCGCGGCGATATCGGGCAGCAGGCCCATGGTCACGAACTCGGTGGTCCCGATGCCGAACCCTCCCAGCGCCAACGCCAGCATCGCCGGGACATGCCAGCTGGTGCGTGGCGCGTCGAGGCGTTCGGAGGTCGCGAGGGAAGAAGTCACGCTTCTATGCAACGGGCCCGAGCATCCCACCGCATCCCGAGACCGCCGTGAGTTATCCCACCTGCGACGGCTTCGGTCGACGACAGCACCGGATCGAACCCGCGAAAGCGTTCATCAAGCCCGCTGAAACAGAAACGCTCGCATCAGGCGTTCGATGCGAGCGTTTCACAGCTGCGGGTTCGCGACGCGAACCCGCACGAGTTCACTTCAGTGCGCGAGCCAGGTTGGCGTCCAGCGCGCCGAGGAATTCCTCGGTGCTCAGGTAGCCCTGATCGCCGCCGACGAGCAGTGCCAGGTCCTTGGTCATCTGCCCCCCTTCGACGGTCTTGATGACGACGTCCTCGAGCGCCTGCGCGAAGCCGATCACCTCGGGGGTGTTGTCCAGCTTGCCGCGGTGCTCGAGACCACGGGTCCAGGCGAAGATCGACGCGATCGGGTTGGTCGAGGTCGGCTTGCCCTGCTGGTGCTGGCGGTAGTGCCGGGTGACCGTGCCGTGCGCGGCCTCGGCCTCGCAGGTCTTGCCGTCCGGGGTGAGCAGCACCGAGGTCATCAGGCCGAGCGAACCGAAGCCCTGGGCCACGGTGTCGGACTGCACGTCGCCGTCGTAGTTCTTGCAGGCCCAGACGTAGCCGCCCTCCCATTTCATGGAGGAGGCGACCATGTCGTCGATGAGGCGGTGCTCGTAGGTGAGGCCCGCGGCGTCGAACTCGGCCTTGAACTCGGCGTCGAAGACTTCCTGGAAGGTGTCCTTGAACATGCCGTCGTAGGCCTTGAGGATGGTGTTCTTCGTGGAGAGGTACACCGGGTAGTTCTGCTGCAGGCCGTAGTTGAACGAGGCCCGCGCGAAGTCCTCGATGGACTTCTTGAAGTTGTACATACCCATGACGACGCCGCCGTCCTCGGGCATCTTCACGACCTCGTGCACGATCGGCTCGCTGCCGTCCTCCGGGGTGAAGGTCAGCGTGACGGTGCCCGCCTCGTAGACCTTGAAGTCGGTGGCGCGGTACTGGTCGCCGAACGCGTGGCGGCCGATGATGATCGGCTTGGTCCAGCCGGGCACCAGGCGCGGCACGTTGGAGATGATGATCGGCGCGCGGAAGATGGTGCCACCCAGAATGTTTCGGATGGTGCCGTTGGGCGAGCGCCACATCTTCTTGAGACCGAATTCCTTCACCCGCGCTTCGTCGGGGGTGATGGTGGCGCACTTCACGCCGACGCCGTGCTGCTTGATGGCGTTCGCCGCGTCGATGGTGACCTGGTCGTCTGTCTTGTCGCGGTACTCGATACCGAGGTCGTAGTACTCGAGATTCACGTCGAGATAGGGATGGATCAGCTTGTCCTTGATGAACTGCCAGATGATCCGGGTCATCTCGTCGCCGTCGAGTTCTACGACGGTGCCTTCAACCTTGATCTTGGACATGGATCTTCGTGTCCTCCTCGGTGGGTGCCCTCATTGCACGGCCGGGCGAACACGCTTGTGAGCGGACCCCAGCAGTTCCAACAGACAACGTATATGCCCCGCGTTGTCTGCGGGACGTGTAGGTGCAAACATGACGAGCGTACTGCTGCCCGGGACCTCACCGCGACGGGAGGTCCCGCTGTGCGGCACACCTCGAAACTACTCCGCGCACCCGCACCCCATCCGCCTTCGATCGGTTACCGGGCGGTAACCCCGGCGAGGGCCTCGCGGACCTGCCCCTCCCTGGTCAGACGACGATCGGCGCGGCCGTCGCGCGCTCGTCGCCTTCGATCAGATTCTCCGGCTTGTCCCTGATCATCAGGGCGATCACGACGGCGGCGGCGAGGAAGAAGCCCGCCCCGACGTAGAAGGCGACGTCGTAGCTGTAGATGGACGCGCGTTCGACGAGATGGTCGACGGTGGGGTGCTCGGCGACGTAGTGCTCGGCGGCCTGCACCGACAGCGTGGTGAGCAGTGCGGTGCCCACCGCGCCGCCGACCTGCTGGGCGGCATTGAGCAGGGCGCTGGCGACACCGGAATCCTCGGCGCGCACCTGGTGCAGCGCGACGGCCTGCATGCCGACGAACAGCGGGCCCATACCGAAGGCCATCACCACCTGGGCGGGGAGCACGCTCAGCACGTAACCGTCGCCGTAGCTCAGCTGCGCCAGCCACACCAGCCCGACCACGCCGAGCAGGGCGCCGACCACCATCACCGGGCGCGGGCCGAACTTGGGCAGCAGCGAACTGGTGATGCCCGCCGCGATGCCGATGCCGATCGGGAACGGCAGGAACGCGATGCCCGCCTCGAGCGGCGAATAGCCGAGGGTGTTCTGGTAGTAGAAGCTGAGGAACAGGAACATGGCGAACATCGCGATGGGGATCAGCAGCGCGGTGAGCAAAGCGCCGCCGCGGTTGATCTCCCCGGGAATGCGAAGGGGCAGCAGCGGATTCGTCGATCGTGCCTCGATGACGACGAAGGCCAGGAGCAACGCGGAACCTGCACCGAGCAGTCCGAGCGTGCTCGGCGCCAGCCAGCCGTGCTCGGCGGCCCGGCTGAATCCGTAGACGATCGCGACCAGGCCGAGAGTCACGGTGACGGCGCCGGGCAGGTCGTAGCCGCCGGTGCGTGGTGCGGGGATGTCGCGGGCGATCACGGCGAGCGCGCCGGCCACCGCGACGAGGGCGATCGGGGTGTTGATCAGCAACGTCCACCGCCAGGACGCGAACTCGGTGAGCGCGCCGCCGACGATCAGCCCGAACGCCACCCCACCGGCGGTGATCCCGGCGAATACCGCGAACGCGCGGGCCCGCTCGCGCACATCGGTGAAGATCACCGACAGCAGCGAAAGCGCCGCGGGCGCGAGCAGGGCGGCGAACGCACCCTGGAGTCCGCGGCCGAGGAACAACTGCACGGTGTTTTGCGCCAGGCCCGCCAGCGCCGAGGCGACGGCGAAACCGACGAGGCCGACCAGGAAGATGCGGCGGCGGCCCAGGTAGTCGGCCATCCGCCCGCCGAGCAGCAGCAGCCCGCCGAAGATCAGCGTGTAGGCGGTGATGGCCCATTGTTTGTCGCCGTCGGTGATGGCGAGGTCGCGCTGGGCGTACGGCAGCGCGATGGTGATGACGGTGGCATCGAGCACCACCATCAGCTGCGCGGCGGAGAGCACGACGAGCGCCCACCATCTCATCGAATTCGCCGGGGCTGCAGCATCTTCGGGTTTCAGTTCGGTGCCGGTCACCTGGGCTCCTCATCGCTCGGCATGCGTCGGCCAATCCTGGCACCGTGCGACAATTGGCGTCAAGAGCAATTTGTCGGAACGCGCCACTTGGCAGGTTGCGACAGGTGGTCGCGCTGAGACGCTAAGCTGGCGAAATGCTCGACTCGACCACTCCGACCGCCTCCGACCGGCCGGCTCCGCCGAGCCTGCGCGAGCGCAAGAAGGCGCAGACCAGGGCCGCGATCGTCGCGATCGGACTCGACCTGTGCGATACACAGGGCTTCGACGCGACAACCGTCGAGCAGATCGCCGCTGGGGCCGACGTATCCCCCCGCACCGTCAACCGGTACTTCGCGCTCAAAGAGGACATCGTGCTCGCCCCGATCGACGACTTCGGCCACGCCGTCGCCGTCGCGCTGCGCAGTCAGCCCGATACCGGCAACGAACTGCGAGCGCTGTGCGGCGCCTACCTCCAGGTTGTCGAGTCCGAGGCCGATGCCGACGGTCTGCGGTTCCTGCACCAGTTCCTGCAGACGCAGCGGATCATGCGGGCCAGCCAGGCAGTCAACGCGCGGGCCCTGGAATACGCGGAGAAGAAGAACGTGGCGGTGTGCGAGGAGCTGGCCCGCCGGATGGGGACCACACCCGACGACTTTCTGGTGAAACTGGTCGCGGGCACGTGGCAGACGCTGTGCCACCTCGCGGTCGCCGACACCGAGCACGTACTGCCCACCTCGCCGGAGGCGGCGGTGCGGGTCACCCGCGACGCGATCCTGCGCGCCTATCACGGGTTGCGGCAGGTCTGCGGCGCACCGGCCGACGACACGCCAGGCTTCGCCGCACCGGCGGCACGGTGATGTGAGGCAGGAAACGCGGGGGAAGTTTCCCCACCGGCGCGATGTCCGGTTAACATGTCGTCCAAGGTCATGAGTACCAGCGCGAAGCCCCGGCTCGCTGGTCGGCAACCCTCCAGCTGCGGTGGGGTGCTCCGGGTGATGACCGGGCTCCCGAAGGTCGGGAGCAAGCGCGCATTTCAGGAGGACCCCATGTGTTGTTGTCAGTCGATCCGCCCCAGCTGAACCCTGACGCACAACCCCTGGAGCATTGACCATGACCGACGCCGCCCTGCCCGAGAACTGGTCGTTCGAGACCAAGCAGATCCACGCGGGCCAGGCCCCCGACGCGACCACCAACGCGCGGGCACTGCCGATCTACCAGACCACCTCCTACACCTTCCGCGACACCGAACACGCCGCCGCGCTGTTCGGGCTCGCCGAACCGGGCAACATCTACACCCGGATCATGAACCCCACCCAGGACGCGGTGGAGCAGCGGGTCGCCGCCCTCGAAGGCGGCGTCGCGGCGCTGCTGGTGGCCTCGGGCCAGGCGGCCGAGACCTACGCCATCCTGAATCTGGCGGGCGCCGGTGACCACATCGTGTCCAGCCCGCACCTCTACGGCGGCACCTACAACCTCTTCCACTACTCGCTGCCCAAGCTCGGCATCGAGGTGTCGTTCGTCGAGGACCCCGACGACCTCGCGCAGTGGCAGGCCGCGATCCGCCCCAACACCAAGGCGTTCTACGGCGAGACCATCGCCAACCCGAGCAGCGCGGTGTTCGACATCCCCGGTATCGCCGGTGTCGCCCACGAGAACGGGCTGCCGCTGATCGTCGACAACACCGTCGCCACGCCGTACCTGATCCAGCCGCTCGCCCACGGCGCCGACATCGTGGTGCACTCGGCCACGAAGTACCTCGGTGGTCACGGCGCCGCGGTGGCGGGCGTGATCGTCGACGGCGGCACCTTCGACTGGACCGTGCAGGACGCCGAGGGCAACGCCCGGTTCCCCGGCTTCACCGAGCCCGATCCGAGCTACCACGGTGCGGTGTTCGCCGATCTCGGCGCACCGGCGTTCGCGCTCAAGGCCCGCGTGCAGTTGCTGCGCGACCTCGGTGCGGCGGTGTCGCCGTTCAACGCCTTCCTCATCGCCCAGGGCATCGAGACGCTGAGCCTGCGGGTGGAACGGCACGTGAGCAACGCGGTCGAGGTGGCGAAGTTCGTCGCCGCGCAGCCCGGTGTCGACGCGGTGCACTACGCGGGACTCGAGTCCTCGCCCTGGCACGAGCGGGCCAAGCAGTTGGCGCCCAAGGGTGCGGGCGCGATCGTGTCGTTCGAGCTGGCAGGCGGTGTCGACGCGGGCAAGAAGTTCGTGGACGCGCTCAGCCTGCACAGCCATGTGGCTAACATCGGTGATGTGCGTTCTCTCGTGATCCACCCGGCGTCGACCACGCACTCGCAGTTGACACCGGAGGAGCAACTGGCCGCCGGAGTCACTCCCGGCCTGGTCCGGCTCGCGGTGGGTATCGAGGGAATCGACGACATCCTGGCCGATCTGCGGGCCGGTTTCGCGGCGGCGACGACGTGACTGTGAGCACCGAATCGCCGATCACCCGTCCCGGCACCGGGGTGGCCCTGCTGCCACCACCGGACGGGCGACTCGGCGTGGTCGCCATCGGGGACGTGACGCTGGAGAACGGCGCGGTCGTCCCCGATGTGCGGCTGGCGGTGCAACGGTGGGGTGAGCTGTCCCCCACGCTCGACAATGTGGTGCTCGTCGAACACGCGCTCACCGGCGACTCGCATGTCGTCGGTGGGCCCGACGGGGCGCCCGGCTGGTGGGAGGGCATGGTCGGGCCCGGCGCGCCGATCGACACCGACGAGTGGTGTGTGATCGCCACCAATGTGCTCGGTGGCTGTAAGGGCAGCACGGGCCCGTCGTCTCTCGCGCCCGACGGAAAGCCTTGGGGCGCACGGTTTCCCTGGGTGACCATCCGCGATCAGGTGACCGCCGAGGCACAGTTGCTCGACCTGCTCGGCATCGAGCGGCTCGGTGCCGTCGTCGGCGGGTCGATGGGTGGCATGCGAGTGCTCGAGTGGATCATCGGACATCCGGAGCGGGTGTCGGCGGCGCTGGTGCTGGCCGTCGGCGCACGCGCCACCGCCGATCAGATCGGCACCCAGACCACCCAGATGGCCATCATCACCGCCGATCCGGACTGGCAGGACGGCAACTATCACGGCACCGGGCGCGCGCCGATGACGGGCATGGGCCTGGCCCGGCGCATCGCCCACCTCACCTACCGCACCGAGGGCGAGCTCGAGCATCGCTTCGCCAATCGCGCCCAGGGCGACGAGGACCCGTGGGCTGGCGGCCGGTACGCGGTGCAGAGCTACCTCGAGCACCAGGCCGACAAGCTCGGCCAGCGTTTCGACCCGGCCACCTATGTGCTGCTCAGCGAGGCCATGAACCGGCACGACGTGGGCCGCGGCCGCGGTGGTGTGGCCGCCGCGCTCGCGTCCACCCCGGTTCCGTGCGTGGTCGGCGGCGTCGACTCGGATCGCCTGTACCCCTTGCATACTCAGGCCGAGCTGGCCGAAGGTCTGCCCGGCTGTGCGGGTTTGGAGATCGTGCACTCCCGCGACGGCCACGACGGCTTCCTCACCGAGGCGGCGGCGGTGTCCAAACTGCTCACCGAAACGATGCGATTGGCCCGCGAAAACCGCTGAGCGCGCTCAGGACGCGGTGAGCAACGCGACGATCGACCGCACGTAGGCCTGCAGGCGTTCGCGCGGGTACTCCTGCGGCGAGCTCACCGCCAGCCTGCCGAGCATCTCGGCGACGGTGAGTGTGGAGTTCGCCAGCAGTTCGGCGTCCATGTCCGACCAGCGCGGCGACAGCGAGATCCCCACGCGGACAAGTGCTTGCGCCCGATCGAGGATGTCGGCGCGGGAATCGCGCAGCGCGGCACGGTATTCGGCGGGCGCACTGGCCGGGGTGGCGAGGATCAGGCGCCAGCGGGTCGGATTCGCCAGTGCCACATCGACGAACGCCTCGACCGTCGCCGAGGCGGCCGCCACCGGATCGACACCGAGCAGATCCCGCGGCAGGGTGTCGGCGATCTGCTCGAGCCCACGTTCCCGTTCCCGCTCGAGCAGGGCCTCGACGAGTTCGGCACGGGTCTTGAACACCGTGTACAGCACCGGTTTTCCGACACCGGCCGCTTGGGCGACGGCTTCCATGCTCAGTTCGTGCAGTTCCATCCGGCCGAGCACGGTGAACGCGGCGTCGAGCAGTTGCGCGCGGCGTTGTTCCGGCGGCAGACGCGGGGCATAGCGGCGGCGCGGTCGTTGATCGCGCGTGGCGGTCATCGGTCCTCACCTGCCTTTCCGTCCGGACGACGATACCTCGCGTGCCGCGCACAGAAATCCTACGCAACCGTTGTATTCGATACGAGCGATTGCTACGGTGGCGTTGTATTCATTGCGAGGTTCGCCTCAGCTGTGCAAAGGAGCACGTGCCATGGCCTTCGATCCGACCACCCTGCGCCGCGACGACTACGGATTCTTCGGGCCGGACTCCCCCAGCTGGAAAGTCTGGGCGGCACCGACCGCCCTCATCGGTTTCCAGCGCGCGGTCACCCTCGAACACTTCGACCCGTTCCTGACCGCCGCCGTGGCCGACTCCCACGGCATCTACGACAATCCGGCCACTCGCCTCGACCACACCCTTGCGTACTTCCTGCTGGTCGCGGTCGGTGACGGGCGGACCGCCGTCCAGGCCGCCGAGCACCTGATGCGGGTGCACGCACCGATGACGGGCATCGAACCGGTGAGCGGCAAGCGCTACAGCGCCAACAGCCCCGACTCCCAGCTGTGGATCCACATCACCGGCTGGCATTCGGTACTCAAGGCCTACGAGATGTACGGGCCGGGACCGCTGAGCCCCGACGAGGAGGACCGCTACTGGGCCGAGTGCGCGGTCGCCGCCGAGCTGCAGACCTGCAAGCCTGCCGACGTGCCACGCAACCGGGACGAGGTCCGCGCCTATTTCGACCGGGTGCGGCCGCGACTGTGTGTCACCGAGCGGGCCGTCGAGGGCATGCACTACCTGCTGTGGACGCCCCCGAGCAAGGGCTGGCACTTCGCGATCGGCAGCCGGCTGCTCTCGCTGGCGAGCATCCCGAGCCTGCCGCAGTGGATGCGGACACTCGGCCGGTTCGCCGTTCCGCCGGTAATCGACCCGCTGGTGCGGATTCCGGCGAAGGCGATCGCCTGGACCGCCGCGCGGCGCGACAACTGGGCCATGATCAAGGCCGCGCCGTATATCGCGCCGATGTCGGGGAAGATCCTGGCCGCGCACGCCGCGTCCGCGCCGCCGCGCACACCGACGACGATCACGCCGCAGCGAGCCGGAGAGGTCTACGGCAGCAAGGGCGGCACGAGCCTGTGGGCGGAGTCGCTCGTCAGCGAAAACGCCTGAGCAACAGGGTGATTCGTTGACTACGCCGTGCGGCGCCTGGCGTCCTCGATGCGATTGATGTTCGTCTCGATCCATTCGCGCAGGGCCGTGATCGGTTCGCGCAGGCTGCGGCCGAGATCGGTGAGGGCGTACTCGACGCGCGGCGGCACCGTCGGATACACGGTGCGTTCGACGAACCCGTCCGCCTCCAGCTGCCGCAGGGTCTGGGTGAGCATCTTCTGGGAGATGCCGTCGATGCGGCGGCGCAGATCGGTGTAGCGCAGGGTGCCTTCGGCGAGCGCGTCGACGATCAGCACGGTCCATTTCCCCGCGATGGTGTCGAGCACTTCGCGCGTCGGGCATTTCGCCGAGTACACGTCGGCCGGTAGTCCGCTGAGTTCGTGAATGGTGGCCACCCGATCGAGCTTAACGCACTTTCAGGTGCCTACTTCCCTATCGGGTGTAACTCTCCGATAGTTAGAAACATGATCACGCAGACACTTTCGGTCACCGACGCCATCCGCACCCGCCGCACCGTTCGCCACTACCGGCCCGATCCGATCCCAGCCGGCATCCTCGACGAGCTGCTCGACCTGGTCGTGGAGGCGCCGAGCGCATGGAACATGCAGGACCGCTCCATCGTCCTGGTACGCAGCGAACAGGGCCGACGAGCCCTGTCGGAGGCGGCATTCGGGCAGCCGCAACCGTTGGAGGCGCCCGCGGTGCTGGTTTTCGTCGCCGACCCGAACGCTTGGCGCGGTGCCCGGACCGATATCGCGGAGCGGGCCGCCGCCAATGGAGCGTGGAACGAGGAATTCCGGGCGATGTTCGACGGGCGCGCGGAGTACCACTCGCTGAGCGAGCGAGGGTTGCTGCGCGAGAACGCGGTGAAGAACGCGATGATCGCGGCCACCTACGTCATGCTCGCCGCGACCGGACTCGGCCTTTCATCGGCACCGATGAACGGGTGGGACGAGGAGGCGGTGAAACGGGCCGTCGGCATCGACCCGGAGTCGGACCTGGCGATCGCCGTGCTGGTAACGGTCGGATACGGCGCCGGGACCCCGCCGCATCCCGGGCGCAGGCCCCGCCCGCAGACGGTGTTCGCGGAGCGCTACCCGGTGCTCAGCTGACGCCGAGGGTGTTGATGGTGGCCGCGAGGAAGACGATGGCGCTGCCGAGGGCGGTGAGCCAGGCGACGTCGAAGGGCTTGCTGCGAACCGCGAGCAGGCCGACCTGCACGGTCGGCAGGCACAGCCGGAACGCGGCGGCCACCAGCGCCGCGCTGCCGAAGATGAGGGCGCCGCGTCGCCAGCGGTCCCAGGCGACGAAGGCGACCGCGATCACGATCAGCACGCTCACCACGGTCATCGGCAGGTGGCTGCGCAGGTACTGCTGCCACGCGCTCAGCCGCACGACGCGATGCTTGCCGGTGGTCTGCGCCTCGTTCACGTTGCCGATTGTCGCAGTGCGGCGCGCTGTCCGCACACAGGGGCCCGCTACCCTGCTGCGGGTGTTCAATGTGATGTTCCATCAGCCGGTGATCCCGCCGAACACCGGCAATGCCATCCGGTTGGTCGCGGGCACCGGATGCACCCTGCATCTGATCGAGCCCCTCGGTTTCGACCTGTCGGAATCGAAACTGCGCCGCGCGGGGCTGGACTACCACGATCTGGCCTCGGTCACCGTGCACCCCGACCTCGAAACGGCCTGGGCCGCGATCGGACCGCAACGGGTCTTCGCGTTCACCACCCAGGCCACCACCCGCTACACCGACATCGCCTACCAGCCCGGCGACATCCTGCTGTTCGGCACGGAGCCGACGGGCCTGCCGCCGGAGGTGCTCGCCGATCCGCACATCACCGACCAGGTGCGTGTCCCGATGCTGCCCGGCCGTCGCTCGATGAACCTGTCGAACACCGCCGCCGTCGCCGTGTACGAGGCGTGGCGACAGCACGGGTTCCCGGACGCGGTCTGATCAGTCGATCTCGAAGCGTTTGAAGCGGGAGGTGGCGCCCGCGGTGAGGTGGACGGTGGACTTGGGGACGCCGAAATGGTCGGCGAGCAGTTCGATGGCGGCCTTGTTGGCCTTGCCCTCGGTCGCGGGGGCGCGGACGTAGAGCGTGAGGGTGCCGTCGGCGGCGGTTTCGACCAGCGGGCCTTTACGGCTGTTCGGTTTGATCGTCGCCCGCACTATGGGCACCGGCGGTCTCCTTCGCGGTGTGGGATCGCGGTTTCCGGCGGACAACGCGCACGGCCGCGTAGAGGACCGCGCCGAGCAGGGCGAACAGACCCAACCACGGCACCGCCTTGCCCGCGAAGACGACCGCGTCGCCCAGCCAGTCGACCAGCGAGTTCCAGCCGGAGACGATGCCGTCCCAGAACGAGTCCGGCTCGCCCGGCGCCTGCTTCTTCTCGGCGGTGAGGGTGATCGTGAGGGTCGACAGGGCCACCTGGTCGTCGAGGCTGCGTTTCTGGGCGGTGAGGCTGTCGAGTTCGCCCTGCCTGCTCGACAGCGCCTCCTCGGCGGCGATCAGGTCGGCGGTGTTGTTCGCGCCCGCGATCAGCGCTTTGAGCCGGTCGACGGAGGCGCGCAGGGCGTTGATGCGGGCGTCGAGGTCCTGCCACTGCATGGTGACGTCGTCGCGGTTGGTGCTGATCTCGGTGACCGTGCCCGCGTCGCCGAGGTCGGTGATGAAGGCGTCGGTCTTGTCGGCGGGCACGCGCACGCTCAGCACGGCGCGCGCGACTCGCTTGTCGGTGCCGGGCTGTTCGGTGCGGCTGTCGACGCGCCCGTTCAGCGCCGCCACCCGGTCGACGACGGTGCCCGCGGCGGCGATCGGATCGTCGGCGGTGATGTCGACCGAGCCGGTGATCACCTCTTTACGGGTCGACGAATCCGACGGTGCGGGACTCTCTTTCGACGGTGCGCCCTCCCGGAAGCCGGGTGCGACCGCGGGGGCCGGGGCGGACGCGTCGAGGGCACCCGGGCTCGAACTTCGATCGTCGGCTTCGTCGCCTCCGCACCCGACCAGGAACACCAGTCCGAGCAACGCGATCATCACCACGGCAAGCTTGCGCATGGTCGCAGCGTAATGCGTTGTGGGCGCCGAACGGGGGCGAGTGCTCAGCGGAAGTCGCGGGACCGGGCGACGATGCGCAGGTCGAGGTGTTCCAGATGGTCGGCGACCAGGCTCGCCACCCCCTCGGCGTTCTGGATGCGGCCACGGATGAGCAGGGCGGTCGCGCTCTGGGCCAGGCGCCGGTAGCGGGTCCACAGCCCGACCGAGCAGACGACATTGATCATGCCGGTCTCGTCCTCGAGGTTCAGGAAGGTGACACCGGCGGCGGTGGCCGGACGCTGCCGGTGGGTGACCGCGCCCGCGACGAGGATGCGCGAACCGTCCTCGACGAGCAGCAGATCGGCGGCGGGCACCACACCGAGCGAATTCAGATGGGCGCGAAGGAATTCGGTGGGATAGGTACCGGGCGAGATACCGGTCGCCCACACGTCGGCGGCGGCCAGCTCGAGTGCGCTCATGCCGGGCAGCGACGGCGCCTGCGTCACCGCCCCGGTGCCCGGCAGCAGATCGGACCGTTCC